>DBME01000186.1 GCA_002298155.1 Holophagaceae bacterium UBA706
CCGCCCTGGCCCGGGTGCAGGACCACGCGCCGCGCCCGGACTACGCCCCCCGGGGCGCGCTGGAGCCCACCCGGGCCCAGACCTCCCTTTCCGGCCTCCTGGGCGGGCTCATCACCCTGACCCTGGTGGTCCTGGCCGCCCTGGCCCTCCGGCCCCGGCGCGGGCGGGCCTGACGCCATGGGCCTGAACGCCGAATCCTTCCTCCACTTCGGAGCCCTGGACGACCTGGCCGGGGGGGATTCCCCCGTGCACCGCCTGGACCCCCGGGCCAAGGTGCTGGCCACCGCGGCCTTCATCGTCGCCGTGGCCTCCTTCGGGCGGTACGAGGTGGCGGCCCTGGTGCCCTTCGCCCTGTTCCCCGTGGCCCTCCTGGCGCTGGGTGGGATTCCGGCGGGGTTCATCCTGCGGCGGATGCTGGCGGCCCTGCCCTTCGTGCTGGTCCTGGCGGCCCTGAACCCCGTGCTGGACCGGGCGCCCATGGCGGCCCTGGGACCCGTGACGGTGTCGGGGGGCTGGGTGTCCTTCGCGTCCATCCTCCTGCGCTTCGCACTGACGGTGGGCGCCGCCCTGGTGCTGGCGGCCACCACCGGCATGGACGGCGTGTGCACGGGCCTGGAGCGCCTGGGGGCGCCCCGGGCCCTCACCCAGCAGGTGGCCTTCCTGCACCGCTACGCCTTCGTGCTGGGGTCCGAGGCCGTGCGCATCCACCGTGCCCGGAGCCTGCGCGCCTTCGGACGCAAGGTGAGCCCCCGGGAGTTCGCGTTCCTGGCCGGGCATCTCCTGCTGCGGGCCTGGGACCGGGCCCGGCGCATCCATGTGGCCATGCTCAGCCGGGGCTACGATGGGCATCTGCCCACCCGCAGGGCGCTGGTGTGGCGGCGGCGCGACGTGGTCTTCGCGGCTGGGTGGGTGGGTCTTTTCGTCGTGCTGCGCCTGTGGAACCTTCCCCGCCTTCTCGGGGAGCTCGTCACCGGAGGTCTGCGTTGAACCAGCCCATCATCGCGGCCGAGGACCTGGCCTACCGCTACCCCGACGGCACCGAGGCCCTGCGCGGCCTGACGTTCACCATCCAGCCCGGGGAGGCGGTGGCCCTGGTGGGGGCCAACGGCGCGGGGAAGTCCACCCTGCTGCACCACCTCAACGGCACGGTCTTCCCGTCCCGGGGCCGGCTCACGGTGGGCGGCCTTCCGGTGGAGACCGCCAACCTCAAGACCATCCGGCGCCTGGTGGGCATGGTCTTCCAGGATCCGGACGACCAGCTCTTCATGCCAACGGTGGCGGAGGACGTGGCCTTCGGGCCGCAGAACCTGGGCCTGGACGAGCCGGTGGTGCGGGCGCGGGTGGCGGGGGCCCTGGGCACCGTGGACGCGCTGTCCCTGGCGGGAAAGCCGCCCTATCGCCTGTCGGCCGGAGAGAAACGCCGGGCGGCCATCGCCACGGTGCTGGCCATGGAGCCGGACGTGCTGGTGATGGACGAGCCCACGTCGGGGCTGGATCCCCGGGGGCGGCGGCACCTGGCGCAGCTACTGGCGGCCTTCGGGCACACGCGCATCCTGGCGACGCATGACCTGGATCTGGTGCTGGACGTGTGTCCCCGGACGCTGGTGATCCATGAAGGGATGCTGATGGCGGACGGGCCTACGTTGGAAATCTTCAAGGACGAGGCGCTGCTGGCGACATGCAGATTGGAGAAGCCGCTGTCCATGCAGGGGTGCCCGGTATGCGGGGGGAACACGCCCTTCTAGGAGGCCGGCAAAAGGACCATGCTCAATGCCACCCGCCAGCCAAGGTCTACTTGCCGGTGCTGTGCGTAGGCAGCGGGGTGGCCAGGACGATCTGCAGGGCCTCGTCCTTCGAGAACCCGTCCTGGACCAGGGCGTCGTAGAGGTTCCTCTTGAAGGCGGCAAGGCTTTTGGCGGTCTCAGGCTTGGCAGCCAGCCGCAAGGTCGCCTGGATCTCGGCTTCGGCGACCTTGCTGGCGAGGGGCCCCATGTTGTCCAGGACACTGGACAGGCCGCCCACGAGTTCCTCCGAGAACTTCGCGATATCAACCTGGTCGGGCTTGGCTTTGGGGTCCTTGGGCTTGGAATCCGCGAACGCGAAGACGGAGCAGCTGACAAGGACGAGTGCGAGGGGCTTCATGCTCTCTCCCATTAATTAATAATAAAGCTAGAACATGAAGCCATATCGAACGGGCCGCAAGGGGGCTTAGCACCGTCCTTGCGCGTTTCCACCGGCAGTCAGTGGCCGGCGGTCCGGGGCTGCTGCTTCTCCGTTGCCTTTTCAGACGCTTTCCGGGAAGGTTCGATTCCCGCCGGGGGTTCGCCCGGGAAGGTCGCTACCACCCAGACATCGGCAAAATGGGTCAGGCGCCCCCGGAAGGTCCGGACACGGGGATTGGCTGAACCAAAGCCGTAGGTGACGGTCACGCGCACCTCGTCCGGGACGTGATCGTCGCCCTGGAAGAGGTCCGGCCTCACTTCCACGCGGTAGGTGCCCCGGGAGGCCTTGCGGGCCATGAAAACGTTCAGGTCCTGCGAAGCATCGTCCAGGCCCAGGCCTTCGGTGCCCAGGGGCATCTCGTGCCAGACCCGCTCACCGCGGGGATCCACCACGGACACGGCCCCCTCGGGCAGCAGGCCGAAGACGTTTTCCACCTCGATGCGCAGACCCCATGCCAGGGGCGCGTCCTTGCCCTGGACCGGCCTGCCCTGGCGGATCCGGCAGGCTCCCCGCTCCTCCCAGGCCACGCCCTGGAGGGTATCGAAGGCTTCCTGCCCCGGCACGGTCTCCGAGGCCTTCCTGAACAGGTCAAGGGCTTCCGTGGTGTGGTAGCCGAGACGTGCCAGGCGGGCCCGGCGCAGGAGGAGCACCCGGTCCGCGGGATCGGCATTCTGGGCCTCTCTCAGGGCGACCGAAGCCCCTTCCAGGTCGCCCAGTTCCCAGAGGAGGTCTCCGAGCGCCAGGAGGCGCGGGAACTCGTCACTGCCCTGTTCCCCGGGGCCAATCTTCTGGGGCTCCGCAAGGTTGGTGGCGATGCCCAGTGCCAGGTCCCGGCGGCCGCCCTGGGCCAGGATGCGGGCGCAATCCAGGATGAAGCCCAAGGACTGGCAGTACTTCTCCTTGTAGCGCAGATAGAGCTGCCACTTCTCCTCGGGGGAGGCCTTCGCGAGCGCCTGGACCCGCTCCGCGCCCAGACGCCAGTGNNTGGCGGGGGGTCCGCACTTCGGGCGTGGCGGCGAGGTCCGGCCAGGCTTGGGGAAGCGTGGGGTCGTCGGCGAAGGTCGGTGCGGGCGCGGCATTGGGCCCTGGAAGGATCGCGGACCCGGTGGCCGGATCCGAGACGCTTCCAATCACGGGCATACCCATGGGAGCCCCTCCAGGCAACGACGAGCCGGCCATTTCAGGGACGGCGTAACCCAGGGTCATAACCTCCTTGGGCCTTCCATTCAGCTCACGGAGAAGGCTCGCCCGGCGCTGCCCGGGCCGGAATGTGAGGTCCTCATCCCCGCCGGCCACGCCTCCGGGATAACCCAGGGCAGGCAGCGTATGGATCCCCACGCACCAGACATTCCATGAGAATTTTTCGGATGGTGCGGGTGCGGGGGGAGGCGGTGGCGGAGGCGCCTCGGGATCGATGGGCGCAGCCTGGACCCTGGCGGGAACGAACCCCTGGTCCTTGGCCCGAGGAACACCCGCCCGGAAGGGCTGGGACCACCATCGGGCCCGCCCCATGAGCCAGGCCTCGAGATCCTCGGAGACCTCCTCCTCCACCTTCTCCTTCGCGCGGGCGGCGGAGGCCTTCGCGGGCTGGACCGGCGGGGCGGGATTCGCCACATCCTGGGGCCGCAGGTCCTCCGGGATCGCGACGCCGTACCGGCGGTAGTCGGCCAGCGTCTCCAGCACCAGCAGCGAGGTGTCCCGGGTGACGAGGCCATGCTCCATCGCCAGGGCGGCGAGGGGACCGCGGCCCTTGGGCATCACCTCCTCGTCCTCCTCCATCTCCTCCAGCTTCGCGGTGGCCCACAAACGGCGGGGCGTCGGCGAGGGGTGCGCGCCTTCGGTGCTGAAGGCGATCTCCCGGACGATCTCGGCCTTGCCCGCACGGCCGAAGGAGAGCCGCAGCCGGGCCTTGGGACCCGCCAGGACGCAGGCGAGACCCAGGCCTCCCCGCACGGGGCGCGGGTGGGAGGGGACGAGGTTCTGGACCTCCCCTTCCAGGACTTCCGCTTTGAGGAACTGGAAGGGCAGGCGCCGCAGGAGGCGGCGCACCTCGGCCCGGGAGCGCAGGTTCAGGTCGAAGGCCTCGCCCCCGGTGCGCCGCGCGAGGGCGCGCAGCCTCACGATGTCGGCCTTGATGGAGGAGACCAGGACCTGGATGGGCGCGGTCCCGGTCCGGGGCTCTCCCTTGAAGAGCCGCGTCAGCCCGGGCGTGCAGAGGATGATCTCCTGGGCCTGGGACCCGGTGAAGTCCAGGGCTCCCAGATCACAGGTCCCGTCGGCAGGCAGCGCGAGGACGTAGGCCTTGACCTTGTCCAGTTCGCGGCCGGCGCGGCGGAAGGTGCGGCGTTCGAAGACGGTGCGGTTGAAGGCCCACACCTGGAGCTCGACATCGGGCTGGCCTTTCAGGTAGTCCTCCACCGCCGCCCATTCCCGTTCGCGATCGCGTTCCTGGCCCGATACGGAGCAGTCCCAGGCCAGGAGGATCCGGTCCCGCAGGGGCTTGGCCTCATCGACGGCCGGGAGCCGCACGTGGGCATAGGCGTAGGTCAGGCCGCGATCCTGGCCCACCCAGGCGGAGCCCGCCTCGGGCGCAAGGGACAGGCGGATGCCCAGGGTCCCGGCGAACGTGAGGTTCGCTCCCTCCTTGCGGGCGACCCAGGTGGCGCCCTCCTGGACGAAGGCCAGCCCCGGCAGGGGACTCGTCTGGAGTTCCGGGGCTTGACCGCCGGAAAGGATCCGCACCTCCAGGGCCCCCTGGAGGGCGGTGCCGTCCAGCGCGAGGGGCATCGTGAGCAGTGAACCGTCCGGCAGGGGGCGGAGAGCCTGGACAAGGCCCACCCGCACCTGGCGTGAGCCCAGGGCCGGGATGGGGAAGATCCGGATGCGGTAGAGGTTCGCGCCGGCCCTGTCCAGGATGCCGGGGTCCACGCCGCGCCTCACGATGGACGTGTAGGCGGCTTCGGCCTTGGCCCGGTCCACCACGCTGGCGTTCCGGAGCTTGCCGTTCATGTCCAGGGCGAAGGAGGCCACGTTCTGGTCCTCGCCCAGGGGCAGCGCCAATTCCCCTTCCACCACCCAGGGGTTGGGGTTGTCCACCTGGAAGTCCAGGGTGGTCTCGGCCAGGTCGGAGGCCACGTCCACGCGCACGGAGAGCCGCTTCACCTGCAGGGGCTGGAAGGCTGCGTTCGATCGCACCGCCTGACGGATGGTCACCTGCAT
>DBME01000241.1:0-22598 GCA_002298155.1 Holophagaceae bacterium UBA706
CGTGCCGGGCCCCGCCCCGCAGCCGCGCGCTCCAGGCGCCGGCGCACGGCCTCCTGCAGTTCCACGCAGAAGACCCGGCCTTGGGCCCCCGCGGCCTGGGCCATGGGGAACGTGAAGAATCCCGAACCCGGCCCCACCTCCAGGATCCGGTCCCCCGGCAGGATCAGGGGCAGCACCAGGCGCCCCGGCTTGTCCCAGAGCCTGCGGATGGGGAGGGAAAGCAGGGGCACCATCCAGGCGGGGATCACGTGCGGTGGTTTCGTGGTTTGGGTTGTCATGGAAGCTCCTGGGCTCGGTTAGAATACGAGTGATCGCTCACATTGTTGATTCGCATACCCATGAACCGGCCCACCCGCTCCCAAACCAAGCCCAGCGCGCCTTCGCGGCCCTCCAGGCCGGATGCTCCCGCCCCCGGGAAGGCGACCGCTCACATTTCCCCCACCGGGGGTAGCCGCAAGGCAGCCACCCAGGCACGCGCCCGGGAGACCGTGGACGCCATCCTGGAGGCGGCGGCCTCCATCCTGGAGCGGGACGGCTACCGGGCGGCCTCCACCAACGCCATCGTCCGTAAGGCGGGTGTCTCGGTGGGCTCCCTCTACCAGTACTTCGCCTCCCGCGAGGACATCTTCCGCACCCTGGCGGCCCGCCACCGCAGCGGCATCCACCCCCTCATCGAGGGCGCCATGGCGCGCATGGCCGCGGGCGCAGACCGGCCTTCCCTCGTGCTCACGGAGCTGGTGCGGGACCTGCTCGAGGCGCATTCCGGCCGCCCGGTCCTGATGCACGCCCTCGAAACGGATCTCGCCCGGGTCCTGCCCCCGGAGCGGATCATGGAGGAGGCCGCCGAACTGGAGGCGGCCACCCGGCTGCTAGCGTCCCGGATTGCACGTCCCCCCGATGAAGCCCTCGCCTGTGCCTGGCTGGCGACGGAACTCACGGCCCTGGTGAGCCGCAAGCTGGCGCATGATGCCCCGGACTGGGTGGAGGTGGGGAAGGTCCAGGAGGCCTTCGCGCAGGTGATGGAGAACCTTGTCGGGTGAGGGGGGGGGCGTTCCGACCGACGCTTTGAGGCGTCGGTCGCGGACGCCTGCCTCCTAATTTGCCTAATATACGAGGTATTTTGCTTGCTATTATGCCTTTTGCCTTATATATTAGGCACATGATACTGCTCCCCACCCTCGGCGAGTCCATCGCCGCACGACGCAAAGCCCTGGGGTTGAGCCAGGTTATGCTGGCCAGGAAAGCCGGAGTCGGGCGATCCACCCTCGATGCCCTTGAAAACGCCCGGCTGGGAGAGCTTGGCTTTGTCAAGGTCGGACGCATTCTGGCGGCACTTGGGTTGGAAATGAAAATCCAGGAAGCCCGTTCGAAACGACCAACCCTGGAAGAGCTCCTTGAAGAGGATCGCCATGATACGAATCTGGACGGACGCAGCTAGGGCAGGATGGCTTGACCGGTTCGGAGAACGCGGAAGTTCCTTCGCCTACCACCCCGGCCTGGCCCCCGCGAAGGGATTGTCCTTGACGATGCCGGTAAGGCTGGAGTCCTGGAGCTCCGCATTCGGCCTCCTGCCAATCTTCGAAATGAACCTTCCCGAAGGCGCTCTGCGGGAACGCCTCCGCCTGGCCTTTGCGAAAGCGACGGGCAGATTTGACGAATTCGATCTTCTAGCAGTGGTGGGCCGTTCCCAGATTGGCCGGATCCGGTTGACGGGGGAAAAGGAGGACTTCCAGGATGAGGTGCCCTTCCAGTCCGTGGACGAGATCCTTCAGCGCCGACGTGACGGCGACCTGTTCCACTACCTCCTGGAAAAGTTCGCCACCCATTCGGGCATCAGTGGTGTCCAGCCGAAGATCCTGTTCAGGGATGAAACGGCTTTCACCCCTTCCGGAGACGCAGGAGCTCGTGTATCCCAAAGCTTTCGTGGAGCGACCCACATCGTGAAGCTGTGGGACGCGAACGAATACCCCCAATTGGCAGCCAACGAATTTTTCTGCCTCACGGCGGCACGCGGGTGCGGACTCGAAGTTCCCCCCTTCCGGTTGGCCGAGGACGGAGCCGCGCTCGTCATTGACCGCTTTGACCTGCGGGCGGATGGCACCTACCGCGGGTTCGAGGATTTCTGCGTCCTGAACGCCCGCAGGACGGAAGATAAGTACCGTGGGTCCTACGAGACTTCCGTCATCAAAAGGTTCCTGGAGTATGCCAGCCCATCCCATGCCGGCGAGGACCTGGAAAGCCTCTTCGTCCTGATCGCTTTGAATTGTGCGCTGCGAAACGGTGACGCCCACTTGAAGAACTTCGGAGTCGTCTACGACGATCTCTTCGGCGAAGTGCGCCTTGCCCCCGTGTTCGATCTGGTGACGACGGCGGCATACTTGCCGAAGGACTCCATGGCGCTCACCCTGAACGGCTCCACGCGATGGCCAGGCTCGAAGGAGCTCAGAAACCTGTGCGAAACCCGCATTGGCAGCACCCCCGCAAGGGCCCGGCAACTCCTCCAGAAGGTGGAAGCGGCCATGGCGGACACCGGGAATGCGATCCGTTCGCACATCCGCCTTAACCCGGAGTTCCGTGAGATCGGCGAGCGGATGCTCAAGGCCTGGAGTGAGGGGATGGCCTTGTCCTTGAGGGACGCCTAGTCCAGGCCTGTCAGAAGGGAATGCAGGCAGGGGCTGGGCTACGGGCCCCCGGGTCACGGCCGTTCCGGATTCCCGTCCAGCCCCACACCCAGCCGTTGGCGGCAACGCCGCTGAAGCTCCGGGTCCTCGACGCCCGAGAAACCGAAACCATTCCACCGGTAGGCCGCCACCCGGCGCCGGCCCGCGCCGGCGCCAGGGGTGAGGAACGAATCGCCCCGGTGCAGGGCGGCCAGGATGCCCTCGTCCCCGGGAAGCACCCGCGCGTCCAGCAGCGGCCACGCCAGGGCCGTCCCCCGCCACCGCGCCACCAGCCCCCGGGGCGTCACCTGATAGACGTAGGGCCTCAGGGCCGTCTCGTGGTCCAGCACCGACGCATGCCATTCCAGGGATACGAGGAAGTCCTCCCTGCCGTCCAGGCGCGCCGTCTCGACACTGGCGAAGCGCCGCAAGGGGCTCTCCCAGCATTTCCGGCCATCCCTGTACCCCGCCAGCCGGAAGGCCCCGTCCCGGCGGGAAGGGTCGGGGATGGCGCGGAGCTCGTAGCCCCCGCAGGCCAGCGGGACGTGCAGCGCGACCTTGGGAAGGTCGTAGGTCCTGACGCCGTCCGGCCTCGTGATGCCCGATCCGGGCTCGGACACCGAGGCGATCCCCTGGCAGGAAAGGCTTCCCCCCACGATGCGGCAGTCTGCCACCAGGCCCTGCCGCGTCGCGGGGTACTTCTGGTCGAACAGATGGTTCCCCAGGGAGAAGAACACCGGATGCCCGGCCACGGCCTCGGGCGGCTGCACCACGTGCGGATGATGGCCGATGACCAGGTCGGCCCCCTCCCCCACCAGCCAGGCCGCGGCTTCCCGCTGGGCCGTGCTGGGCCACTCCAGGAACTCCGTGCCCCAGTGCACGCTCACGATCACCAGGCCGGACAGCGCCCGGGCCAGCCTCAGTTTCTGGCGGACCGCCACATCGGAAAGCGCCTGGGCATGGTGCGCGGGTCCCCCCACCAGGTTCAGGGCCACCACGGCCACCTGGATGCCGTGGATGTCCAGGAAATGGGGAGAAGTCTCATAGTCCAGCGCCAGAAGTCCCTGGTCCCTGAGGTTGGCCAGGGTCGCCTGCCGTCCCGTCTCCCCCAGGTCCCAGGCGTGGTTGTTCTCCACGGAAAGGCCCTGGAACCCCGCCTGGACCAGGAGCGGGAGGCGCGCGGCGGTGATGGGGAAGCAGGGCGAGGCCGCCTCCCGGCAGTCCTCCGCCCGGCCCACGGCCCCTTCCAGGTTCCCGGCCACCCAGTCCGCTTCGGCGAAGAGCGTCCGCCACGCCTGCCAGGGGGATCCCTGGCCGCCGGCAAGCGCGGTCTCCACCTGCCGGGAAAGCAGGATGTCGCCCGTCCACAGGATCCGCGCCCTGGGCAAGGCAGGCGGCGGTGCGCCCGCCAGGGCCCAGGTCACCCAGCAAAGTGCGAGAAGGCGCGCGGCCTTCATTCCGCCTTGGCGTTCACGAAGGGGCCATAGCCCGTCACGGGGGAACCGGTCTGGGGCTTCGGCGAAAGGAAGGGCCGGACCCAGGTGGGCCGGGGCTGGGCATCGCATCCCTTGCGCCAGGCCTCATCGTCCAGGAGGCGATCCGACACGATCTGATACCAGGAATAGACGGGCCCCTTGACGATCTGCCGCCTGCCGAAGAAGGGCACGACGAAGTCCCACTGCAGGGGCCGTCCCACGCCCGCGAGAAGGTAGCCGCCTGATCCCGCGGACGCGATGTCCACGACCTTCGCCATGGGGTCGGGGGTGGAAAGGGCCAGGTGGGCGTTGGCGAGGCTCTTGAAGACGAGGAAGTTGTATTCCGCCGTGCGCCCGACGTGGAGGATCTCGTCGTACTCCGTGCTGGTGAGGGGTTTGCCCGCCAGTTCCTTTTCGGCGAGACCCCGGAACAGCCGGGCCTTGGCCGCCGATTCCTGGAGGCGCCGGAGAATGCCTTGGCGCAGGGACGGGGCATCGGTGCCTTCATCCCCGAAAAGGCCGGCCGCGGGTTGGTCGGCCATGTCCAGGAGCCCCGCTGCCCGGTCAAACAACTGGGCCACGGCCTCGAAGGTCGCGGGATCCGCCTCCACGTAGCCGCGCGGCGGACGGGTGACGAGCTGCTCGAAGCCGCCCTCGCCACTTTCCGCGACGGTGCGCTCGTTCACAAGCACGGTGGCATGGCGAAGGGTGGTCCAGGATGCGAGGCCCGTCTGCAGGCGCTTGGCCGCCCATATCCCCCGGGGCGCCTGGCCCGCCGGGTCCGCCCACTGCACGGCCAGGGCGGCGATCCACGCATCGTAGAGGTTCTTCGAGGCCTCCATGGAGGGTCTGCCCGCGTCCTTCATCCGGGCCAGCGCTGGGCGAAGCGGGGGATACCGCTTGAAGTCCGGCTCCAGCAGGGACTGGGCGAGGGAACTGCCCAACACGAAGGCCAGATANNAAGGATGCGGGGGCCTTCCGGCCCTTGGATCGGGTTGGGGCGGTCGGAATGGAAGACCGCCTCATCCAGCACCTGGTTGTCGAGCCCCCAGGACAGGGGGAACACCGCGAGCCGCTTCCCGCCCGGAGCGGGCCCATCCAGGGCCAGGGCCGTGCGCGAACGGCTGATGAAGTCACGATAGCTGCCGATCCATGCCTGCGCAGGGCCCTTGGTTTCCGGAGGAAGCTGCCCCAGTTCCGCCAAGACGGCCTGGTCGGCCGCGAAAATCCCGTTGAGGTAGTGGAAGGCCTTGAAGTAGAGCTTCAGGTCTTCCGAGCCGGTGTAATGGCCCCGGGGCATGCAATCGCCGAAGTCGAAGGGCCGGCTGGTGACGGTGGAGGTGGCGGCTCCCTGGGCTTCCGCCAGATGCCGCACCTCCGGATCCTTCAGCGTCCCCGCGCGCAGGTCGAGCAGCACCTTGAAGGCGCGCTTCCAGTGCGGCGCCACGCCGGTGCGCGCGCACGCCTCGGAACCCCGGGCGACGAACGTCCAGAACTGCGGAATGGCGACGGTCCGCTCCTTGAACAGGAACAACCCTTCGAAGGCCGCCGCGAAGTTCTCCCAGAAGATGTCCGTCGTCACCAGGTAGGGCCGCGTGGGCTGCTCTGGGTAGTACCCTTCCGAATCGTACATCTGGAAGAGCTGGTCCCCGGCCCCGGGCCGGAACAAGCCGCCCGCCTGGCCATAAAGATCCGCCTCCGTCCCCGACTTCACGAACATCCAGGCATTCACCACGTCCGCCAGGGGCAGGTTGAGGGGAACGAACCGGAGTTCCAGGCCGCCAGCCCCTTTCACCAAGCCCACCACGCCGCCCCCGTCAGGAACCTGGGAGGGCGTGCCCACAAAGGTGCAGGAGGCAGCCTCCCTCACCGGGGCCTTGGAGGTCAGCGAAACCACCTCCACCCCAGGTTTCCCGGGGATCCAATGCACAAGGGCGAGGCCGTTGGGCGTGGGCGAGACGGTGCCTCCCTGAAGGATTCCTCCGGCGAGGGGCCAGCTGCCGGGTCCCTTCTTCCCATGGACATAGGGTCCTCCCCATTCCATCCCGGTGTACTGGGAGCAGCGGAAGGTGCGCTGCTGGTCCTGCCAGATCAATTGGTGGCCCGCGGGATGGAAGGCCAGCGGCAGCGCCCAGGGGGCCTCCACGCTGCTGGGATCCACCTCTTCGCCGTCCACCCCATGGGTCCGGCTCACGGCGGGACCGATGGCCTGGTAGAAGCGCTGGCCTTCCTCCGTGATGGAAACCGTCCGGTAGGCGCCGTCGTCGGAGGCGAGGCCGAAGAACAGGCGATAGGTGGTCCGGATGGGCTCGTAGCCCTGCACAAAGGGACAGGGCCCGAGGAGGACCCTGCGGATCTCGCCCGGGGTGTTGAAGATGCTCCGCTCCACCCAGGCGTCGCCGCGCCGTTCGAGGCGGAAGATGTGATAGCGGCCCTGGAACTGGGCCGTGACGAACAGGCAGGCCCCCGTGGGGTGCCACACCACCGCCAGCGGGCGGCAGCCCTGGGGGGCCTTCCACGCCGGCCTCAGGGCCGATTCCCCCATGCGCCAGAATCCCAGTTGCGTGCCCTCACCATCCTGGACCAGCACCGCCACCTGCCCTCCCAAGGGCGACACATCGAAGTCCGGGACCTTCTGGGCGCCAGGGAGCACCAGGACGGTCTCCTGCCCGGGCGAGGCCGTAACCACCGGTTCGGGGACCTCGAACACGCGGTCGGCATCCTGCGCGCGCAGCCACGGGCCGCCCAGGGCCAGGAGGCAAGCCAAGCCTAAATAACGAGGGAATCGGTGTCTCATACTCGTGCCTTGGGCAAGAGACCAGTCTGACGCAGAGACGTGGGTTAGGCGAGGGAGACGGAACCGCCGCGCCTCCCTCACCGCGCCGCCGGCTTAGGTTCCATCACAAAATCAGCGATGACAGGGAAGTGGTCCGAAGCCACATCGCCTCCCACATGCCGGCCCACCACCGAAAGGCCTGGGGAGTACAGGATGTGGTCGAGGGGAATCCGGATGAAGGGATTGTCGTTGGGCCACGTGGGGTGGTAGCCAAACCCGCGGGCGCTGTCCTTGAGTCCGGAACGCCGCAGAAGACCCCGGAAGTGGCCGTTCCAGGGCGTCACGTTCAGGTCGCCGACCAGAATGAGGGGCCAGGGTGCACCCAGGGAGCTGGGAAGCCGGTCGAGTTGCTGGTCCCGCCACCGGGCATACGCTCGACGGGTTGGCGGTGGCGGGTGGGTCGCGACGATCTGCACCGGGGTGCCGCCGAAGCGGGTGGTTGCGAAGATCGACGGGACGCTCACGCCCAGATTCACGATTTTCCCGTCGGATAACGGCTGTTTGCTGAACAGGCCGAGCCCGAAGTTGTCCTGCCGGGGCCGGGTGATGGAGAAGGGATGGGACACCTTCAGCCAGGCGAATTCCTCCAGCCACCGGTCGTTGATCTCCTCCAGGACGAGAAGGTCCGGATCCGCCTCCTGGATGGCCTGCTTCACGCGCTGGGGGTCGCCCGTTTCGGTATTCACGTTGATCAGCATGACGCGCAGGACCGGAGAGCCCTTCGCCTCGATCCTTCCGCCGCCCACCAGGGAAGACAGGACCACAACGGCATTTACCCCCACCATCAGGAGGCAGGCGAAAGCCGCCCGGGGGCAGCGGAGCGCAAGCGACAGGCAGCCGGAAAGCCCGAGCGCGAGGGCATATTGAACGCGGAAATGACTGCAGAGATCGAGCGTCCAGTGGAACCGCCCAAGGAACCCCAGCAGGGTCAGCAGGGAGCATATGCCACACGCCAGAAAGACCAAGCCTCGAGCCCAGGCGAGCAGCGAAGGGAGGGGCTTGGATTCGGGCCTGATCGACATTCAACTGCCTCGGTTGGTTTCGATTATGCCAGTTCCATCCGGGTCCCCCTGGGTTCCCTTTGCCCCCCTCTCACCACGCTTCCGGCCTGCGCGGCCTTTCGGTCCAGCGATGCGTCACCCATCTGAGCTAGCGGACGTTGACCTGCTCCGGCGAGGTCAGCGCAAAGGTGACGGTGTGCGCCACGGGAATGCGGATGACCGTGTCGGCCGTTCCGGCTGCCAGGGCGGTTCCGGCCACGGCACCCGCGNNTTCTTGTCGCTCAGCAGGCCCACCAGGGCCCCCAGGGCCGCGGTGCCGCCGATGAACTTCGCGTCCCGTTTGCCCATGGCATCGCCCACCACCATGTAGGTGCCGGCCTCCACACCATTGCGCCCGATGGTGGTCAGGTTGATCCCCAGCCCGCCCCTGCCGCTTGCCAGTCGACCCGCCGGAGTGCTCTGGGCCACGACGCCACTGACCGGCGTGCCCGCGGGCCAGGCCACGACGCCGCCGACCACGATGTCCTCGGCCAGGGTTCCGCTCCAGGCATCCCCCGCCTGGTCCTTGTCCGTGGCGAGGGCCGCCCCGGTGCGCACCGTGATCTGGGTACCAATGGGAACCTCCACCATGGTGATCCGTGCGGGGCTCGGGTTGGCCGCCGCGGTTGCGGCATCCCGGCGGCGATCCTCGGCCCGCATGCGGGCCTCGGTCAGCTTGCGGTCCAGGGCCCGCAGATGGGCCGCGGACATCTGGTTGACGGTGGCCTGGTCGCCGCTGGCGGTGGTCTTGCCGCTCTTCATGTCGGCCACCTGCTGCTCCAGGGCGGCGACCCTGTCATCGGCCGCCTTGGCCTGGAGCTGGGCAGCAACCTGTGCTGAGATGGCCGCATCATTGGCCTTGGGTTGGCAGGAGACGAACGTGACAGCCAGCGCGGCGGCCACGAGGGAAAGCATTGCGGAACGAGGTCGCACCATGGCTGCTCCTTGGGGGTGATCATCACCCGGGGGTGAATCACCTGGAACAAGCAGCATGTGTGCCGCACCTGGATGTGTTTATGTTCAGGCTCGTTAGGGATGGGTGGCCACGTCCCCTTGATGGAAGGACCACCAATCTGCCCGATCTTCACAACGAATATCGCCGGTAATGATGGTGCGTCATTCCATTGGATTGAAATCGATCGGGGAAGGCGGTCGGCTGGTTCGACCTCATCGCTGCGTCACCCAAGCGCATTGACGATCGAGATATCCCCTGTTTTTCCCAATGCTATTTGAGCCCTTGCCATGCATGATCATGAAACCTTAAAGGCCAGGCATGCCTATCGATTCCATCCGCGCCCACGCCCTCTTCCTCGCAGCGAGGGAGCTGGCGCCTGAAAGCCGTGCAGAATTCCTGGCACAGTCCTGCGGGGACGACCACCCCCTTCGGGATGCGGTGGTAGCGCTCCTCGCCTCCTCCGAGGAATCGAACGGCCCGCCGGTGGCCCTTCCCGCGACCCCCGCCCAGGCCGGCCGCTTTTCCATGGTGCCCACGGGGTCGCTATCGGAGACGTGGCCTGTCACCGCCTCGGGCGCGAAACCCGGCACCGTGCTGGCCGGGCGGTACACCCTGATCAAGCAGATCGGCGAAGGCGGCATGGGCTCGGTGTGGTCCGCCCAGCAATCGGAACCCGTCAAGCGCCCCGTGGCGGTGAAGCTGGTCAGGGCGGGCATGGATTCCACGTCAGTGCTCGCCCGCTTCGAGCAGGAACGCCAAGCACTGGCCCTCATGGACCATCCCTACATCGCGAAGGTCTTCGATGCGGGCCTGACGCCCACGGGCCAGCCCTTCTTCGTCATGGAACTCGTTGATGGGCAGGCGCTCACCCTGTTCTGCGATGCGGCGCGCCTCACGCCCCGGCAGCGGCTGGAGCTCTTCGTGCCCATCTGCCTGGCGGTGCAGCACGCCCACCAGAAAGGCATCGTCCACCGGGACCTGAAACCCGGCAACATCCTGGTGACCCGCGTGGATGGCAAGCCCACTCCCAAGGTCATCGATTTCGGGGTGGCCAAGGCGGCCGAAGGCAGCCAGCTGGACCTGTCCATGGCCACCCAGCAGGGTGCGGTGATCGGCACCCTGGAGTACATGGCGCCGGAGCAGGCGGCCTTCCTGGGATCGGACATCGATACCCGGGCGGACATCTATTCCCTGGGGGTCATCCTCTACGAACTCCTGACGGGCCACCGGCCCATCGATGCCCGGTGCCTGAAGAGGGCGACCATGGTCGAGATGGTCCGCCTCATCCAGGAGGAGGATCCGCCCAAACCGTCCCGGAGGCTGGCCGGGGAAGCCACCGTGGCGGCGGTGGCCGCCGCCCGGCACACGGAGCCGGCCAAGTTGATGTCCCTGCTTCGCGGCGACCTGGACTGGGTGGTGATGAAGTGCCTGGAGAAGCAGCGGGAGCGCCGCTACGCCTCCGCCAACGGTCTGGCCCGCGATATCCAGAGATACCTCGCCGATGAGGTGGTCGAAGCCCGCCCGCCAAGCACGGGGTACCGCATGGGGAAGTTCCTGCGCCGGAACCGGGTCACGGCCCTGGCGGGGGCCGCGGTGACGATGGCGTTGGTGCTGGGTCTGGTGGCCTTCGCATGGCAGGCCCGCGTGGCCCGGCAGCAGCGGGATCTGGCCCGCGGCGCGGAACAGGCCGAGGCGCGCCAGCACCTCCTCGCCGACCAGGAGCGGGACCGGGCCGTGGCCGCGGAGAGCGCAGCGCAGGAATCGAGAGGCCAGGCCCTGCGGGACCGGAACCTGGCCGTGCAGCAGAAACAGCGGGCTGACGCCGAGTCCGCCGCGGCAAAGGCCGTCAACGACTTCCTGCAGAATGACCTGCTGGCCCAGGCCAGCGCCGACAATCAATCGGCGGAGACCTCCAAGCCTGACCCGGACCTGAAGGTGCGCACGGCCCTGGACCGGGCTGCCGCGCGGGTTGCCGGGAAATTCGAGGGCCAACCGGAGCAGGAAGCGGCCATCCGGAACACCATGGGGCGTACCTACGTGGAGCTGGGCCAATACCCTGAAGCGATGAAGCAGATCGAGCGCGCGGTGGAACTGTACCGGAAGCGCCTCGGCGCCCGTGATCCGAAGACCCTCGGCACCACCACGCAGCTGGGCGAGATCTACCGCATGCAGGGGAAGTACGCCGAGGCCGAAGCGCTGTGCGGCCGGGTATTGGAGATCAGCCGCGGCGCCCTGGGCCAGGAACATCCATGCACCCTCAACGCCATGCAGACGATGGCCAACATCTACTACATGCAGAGCAGGTATGCGGAAGCGGAAAGGTACTACCGGCAGGTCATGGACGTCCGGCGCCGGCGCCTGGGCGCGGAACACCCCGACACGCTCGAATCCATGAACACGCTGGCCGCCAACTACGACATGCAGGGCAAGTACCCGGCCGCCGAGGCCCTCTACAGCCAGACCTTGGCCGTGCGGCGCAGGCGTCTGGGCCTCGAACACCCGAGAACCCTCTGGTCCGCCAATGAGCTGGCCTGGGTCTACATCGAAATGGGCAAGTACGAGCAGGCCGAGTCGCTCTACCTGCAGACGCTGGAAATCCAGCGGCGCGTCCTGGGCGCCGACCATCCCAGCACCCTGGCCTCGTCCAATGGGCTGGGCTACCTCTACCTCTGCCAGGGCAACTACCCCCAGGCGGATGCGGTGTGGCGCGAGGCTTTGGCGATCAGCCAGCGCGTCAATGGCCGGGAGCATCCCAATACCCTCGCGATCCTGAACAATGTGGCCGAAGTCTGCGACCGCCAGGGCAACTACACCGAGGCAGAGGCCATCAATGCCGAAGCCCTGGAAATCAGGCTTCGGGTGCTGGGAAACGAGCATCCCGACACCCTGTCCTCCATGTGCAATCTCGCCAGGGCCCATGCCATGCAGGGGAAGTATGCCCAGGCCGAGGCTCTGCATACCAAGGCCCTGGAAATCAGTCTCCGCACCCTCGGCCCCGATCATCCCGACACCCTGAACGACATGTACTGGCTGGCCACCGTCACGTCATTACAGGGCAAGCCCGCCGAAGCGGAAGGGTTCTTCCGTAAGGTTCTGGAGGCGCGGAGCCGAAGCCTGGGAGCGGACCATCCCGACACCCTGGCGGCGCTCACGGGCCTGGCCACCTTCTACCAGCGGCAGGGCAGGTATCCGGAAGCCCAGACCTGCGCCACGCAGGCACTGGCAGGCCGGCGGAAGGCATTGGGCCCGGATCACACGGACACCCTGGACGCCATCGCCACGTTGGCCATGGCCTGCCTTGCGCAGGGGAAGTTCCCGGAGAGCGAGGCGCTCCTACGTCAGAGCCTACCCCTGGAGCAGCAGAAGCGGCCGAACGATTGGCGGCGGTTCCTGGCTGCCACCCTGCTGGGCGAGAGTTTGGCCGGGCAGAAGCGATTCGTCGAGGCGGAGCCCCTGCTTACGGAGGGTTGCCAGGGCATGAGGACCCGGAAAAACCTGATGGGGGTGCCGAACTGGGGTTTCCTGGACCGAGCTTCCGACCAGGTTGGCAGGCTGTACGAGGCCTTGGGCAAACCGGAGAAGGCCGCCGGCTGGCGCGCAGGTAGGTAATCGAAATGCAATTGAACTTACAAGACGCAAAGATTTCGTGGAGGAACGGAGCGATAAGACCTTGCCGGGTTATTGCCCAGGACTTCCTGGGTGCCGCCCTAGTTTGACCGCATGCCCTGGAAGCATAGCGCCACATCCGTGTCATCCACCCTGCCATCACCATCCAAATCGTAGCTGGGATCGAAGGCGGCTTCGCCCTGAGCGCTGCCCCAGGCCTTGGAAAGGCCTGCCATATCGCTGAGCGCGAAGGCTTTCACGTTGACGGTGACAAGGCTCTGGTGACCCTGGCCGTCTGACAAGACGTACGACGTGGTGGCCATCGGCGTGACCTTTACGCCACTACCGGTCACCACACCGATGCCCACGATGGACAGCACAGGATTGCCGGTCACCGTCCAATTCAGCACCGTGCTTCCACCTCTGAAGACACTGCCAGGCGCAGCCTGGAAACGGAGGATCGGCGAGGCGGTGACCAGGGTTGCGGACACGGGGCCGTGGAAGGTGCTGAGCCCCGACGTGTCGAGGTCCTCCAGCTTGTAGAACCAGGTCTGGCCGGAATTCACGTTGGTATCGGACCAGGCGTAAGTGGCACCAGCCAAGCCGGTTCCCATGGAGGGGATGGGTGAAGGGGTGATTCTGGCATAGGTGCCGTTCGGCTCGGAGGACCGCCAGATATGGAAGCCCGCGGTGTCCAGCTCCGAGCCCGTCTGCCAGCTCAGAACCACGCGATCCGCCTGGGACTGGGCGGTAAAGGATGTAAGGGAGATGAGGGTATGACCCGTGGCCGAATAGTTTTGGCCGCTCTGATTGGCCAGCACGTTGGTATAGGCGATGCTTGCGGGATTGAAGGTGTAGCCGGCTCTGCTCGGTGTCACCGACCCCGACCAGTTGTAGGAGACCGTGAAGCTGTAAGCCCCGGTTTCATCCGCCATGGCGGTCTTGGCGCCGCCGTCGTCATAGCTCATCGTCGCGTTGCCGACGCCGGCGTTGCCCGAAAGGGTGTACGTAATCGCCGTCGCCGCATAATCCTGGCCACTCTGATCCGTGGTGATTCCCGAATAGCTTCGGCTGACAGGGCTGAAGGTGTAGCCCGTCTTGGAAGGCGTGACGATGTCGGTCCAGCCATCAGGCACGAGGAAGAGGTAGTTGCCGCTGGCATCCGCGGTCATGGTCCAGGTGTCGCCGCCCAAGGACAGCAAAGGGCCGCCGACACCCGCGTTGCCCGAGACGATGGGCCCCGAGAGGATATAGGCAGCCCCTTGACTGCTGCGTTCGCCGGGGACCCCCACCAGCAGGGTGCCTCGGGAAAGGGCCGCGGCAGCACCGAACTTGTCTCCGCCTGCCGCGCTTGAAACGAAGGCCGCGGATTTGGCCTCATTGGCCCATCCGCCGCTGGGTTTCGAAAAACAGTACACCGCCCCAGGGCCAGCCGTGGCGTTGGCCGCGTCATAGGGAGCCTGGTTCGCTCCCACCGCCACCGTGTTTCCACTCACGGCGATCGAATAACCGAAATTGTCGTTGGCCACGCCGCCGCTAGGGGTGAGTATGGCCGACTGGGAGATCGTGCCTTGCCAGCCTCCCAGGGGCTTGACGAAGACGTAGGCTTGCCCCGGCCCGCTGCCTGCGGGGGCGCCCGTGGCACCCACGGCGATGGTGTCGCCGCTGATGGAGACGGACCTTCCGAAATAACAACTTGCCGCGGCGTCGCTGGCCCTTAGTTCGGCACTCTGGGTGCCACTCACCCATCCACCGCCCGGTTTCACGAACACCAGCGCGCGCCCTTGGTTCGTCGTGGAGGGTCCCCGGTAGGTGCCCACGACGATCGTGTCGCCGCTGATGGCCACCCCGTTCACCATCCCTAGATAATCATTGGTGGTGCCGTCGCTGACCCAGAGTTTGGCGGTCTGATTCAGGCTTCCGGACCATCCTCCGCCGGGTTTGGTGAACACGTAAAGGGCGCCCTGCCGGGTGTTGGATCCGACGGTGGCCCCCCGCATGGAAACGACGACCGTGTCGCCACTGATCCCGAGGGCCGTTCCGAAATAGCCGGATGCAATCCCGTCGCTGGGGATCAGCATCGCGTCCTCGGTGGCATTGACCCAACCCCCGGAGGGTCTGAGGAAGACATAGGCCTTCCCCCCATATTGCACACTCCCGACCGTGGCACTGTAGGCGCTCGCGACAATCGTCCCCCCGCTGATGCCGACGGCGTAACCAAACCCGTCGCCCAGGACACCGTCGCTGGCGGTGAGTTTCGCGGTCTCCACCGCATCCGCCCAGCCGCTGGAGGGGCGCGAATAGACGAACACCGATCCCTTTCGCCCATTGTTGTAATAGGCGCCGACCACGGCGGTCGTTTCGTCCGTGGCCACGGAAAAACCGAAGCTGTCCCCGTAACCCCCATCACTGGCCGTAAGGAGCGCGTTCTCGGTCCCGGTGACCCAGCCTCCTGCCGGCTTCGTGAAGACATAGGCCGCCCCCTGTTGTCCACCCCAACTGTAGGCGCCCGAGACGAGCGTGTCCCCGCTCATGGCTATCCGGTATCCGAAGTCGGCGAAGGGATAGGTGGCGTGATCACTGCCGCTGAGGGTGCAGTCTTCAGATGCGTCATCGGCCCAGCCGCCGGCGGGCTTTTTGTAAATGTAGACTTTCTCCTGGTTGAGCCATGTCCCGATGGCGATCATGTCTCCGCTGCCGCTGATCGCGACGGATTCCCCGAAGAGATCACTGTTCGTCGTGTCGCTTCCCTTGAGTGTGGCCGTGGGTGTGAGCGTCCCGGACCACCCGGTGCCGGGCTTGACATAGACGCAGACCACGCCGGGAGCACTCATCGCGCTCTTCGGCGCGCCGGCGACGATCACGTTGCCCCTGGTCGCCAAGCTGATCCCGAGCTGGGCCTGCATCACCCTGTCGGCAGCGGCGGTCTGCAAGGTAGCGTCGGGGAGGGTCGTGGCATGAGCGCTCCAGCCCGCACCGGGTTTGTTGTAGACATAAACGTCACCGAATTTCATTTCGGAACTGCCCGCGGTGGGGGCGCCGGCAGCCACCCACTGCTCGTCATCACTGACAGCCACAACGGCCCCGGCGCCCCCGCCCACGTCAGCCCCGTTCAAGCGGACCTGCCGGGTCCAGGTGCCGCCTGAACCCGTGAAGATGTACACCGAGTTGACGGCAGATGAACCCACGGCAAGGGTGCTGCCCTTGATGGCCACGGACGAAGCGAACTGGTAATTGGCAAGTCCATCGACGGAGTCGATCTTGGCGGCCTGATTCAGGGAACCGGACCATCCGCCCGTTGGCTTCACGAAGATATAGGCGGCTCCCTGTTTCACGTTCGAGCCGATCTTGGCGTACTGGGCGCCGACAACGACCGTGTCGCCATGGACGGCGACGGCCATTCCGAAGTTGTCGCCGGGGGCGCCATCGCTGGCGGTGAGCTTGGCCGCTTCCGTGGCGTTGGCCCATCCCGTGCCAGGTTTCACGAAAACGAAGGCCGCGCCGGCATTGGTGCCATGATCGCCATCCTTGTAGGCGCCGACCACAACCGTGTCTCCGTCCGCGGCCACCGCGTACCCCAGGGAATCACAGCCCCGGCTGTCGCTGCCCGTGAGCCGCGCCCTCTGGAGCCAGGGATCGATGGTGACGGGATAGCGCGCATGGCGGTCATCGATGAGGATGCGCAAGGTGTCCTTCGCGGACAGGACGAAGGAGGCCGGCAGGGCTTTGCCGTCCGCGTCCACGACCAGGAGTCCGCCGTACCTCGCCTTCTCCCGGTTGTTGGCGGGATCCACCAGGGACAGGTTGGTGGTGTCGCTCACCATCGCCTGGAGGGATCCTTTCAACGCCAGCTCCAGGGCCAGCTTGCCAAGCCTGCCCTCTGGGCGCGCGTGCACGGTGAAACCCTGTTCCAATCCCATCTCGCTGTTGAGGTACCACTCGGTCAGAGGGCCTCGGCGGTATTCCAGGCGTGTGCCCGAGACGGAGGCCTTGGCGGAGGGCACCGCTTCCAGGCTCTCGCGGCCCCAGGCTTTCAGGGCCATGCCCCAGGTCCAGCCCTGGCCCTCGATCTGCATTTCTTCGGCAGAAAAGGCCAGCTTCAGGGCGTGAGCCCGGTTGCTGGAGACATGCTTCGCTCCCTGACGGTGAATCTGGTATTCCGCGGGTGCCGAGGCCGCCATCGAACGTGCCAGGACCGGCGCCAGACCCGGCGGCAGTTCCTCCAGGGATAGCGATTTCGCCGGGGTCGTTCGCGGCGGCATCTGACCGGGTTTGGTGTTTGCGGGGAGGCTGACGATTGCCCCGAAGAACAGCACGCACGTCATCGCTGCCCGAACGAGCCGGCGCGGGAAGGAACTGTTTATGGGGGTAGGCATCGTAGGTCCTCCGGGCAACACGCATGCATCGGGTTATGAACAAAAGGGTGGATCAGGTGATGGCAACCTTCGGCGCGTTCGATGCGCTCATGGATCTGCCCCCATGACTGAGAAGGCAGACCGACGGCACCATCAGGACCCCAAGGTTGGCGATCCGGACAGCCCTCGAACGAAAGGGTTCAGCGATTACTCCGGCACAAGGCAGAGTCATTCATATATCATACGAACGATTTATCCGTCTTCACAGCAAGAATGTCACGCTACCCGGCTGACCCCGGAGAGCGGCCACCTTGACCTCCGGCGGTTGCCCCGGTGGAGAACCGCACGGACGGCTTCGATCCAGGGCGTGTTTCCGGCTTGAACGGCCGAGAAGCCCCATGATCGACAGGCCTTTCCGGCGGAATCGGGTGATTGGTTCCGGTTCCTCGTTGAAGTGTGTGGGTGACCCGTTCCTGATACCCCCAAAATGGTCGGGTCGACGGAAGCATGGCTCAGCCTTTAGGGAAACCGGGTTGGTTCCCGGAACCGGAGGCCGGCCGCAGGACCAGCAGGGTCAGCTCCTGCGGCACCAGGAAACGGTTGGGCGGGCCCCAGACTCCCGTGCCCACGCTGGTGTAGACCCACAGGCCGTCCTCCCTGGACAGCCCCTTGCCGTGCCGCCACAGGGACGGCACCAGGAGGCTCCAGGGGAAGTACTGCCCGCCGTGGGTGTGTCCCGAGAGTTGCAGGCGCACCCCGGCAGCCGCCGCGGCGCGGGTGCCGGTGGGCGGATGGAACAGCAGGATGGGCACCGCATCCGCAGGGATGCCATCCAGGGCCCGCTCCAGGTCCGGCCCCTGCCCCGTCTGGGCTGCGGTGGGATCGGGCATGCCGGCCACGGCGAGCCGGGCGCCGTCGTGCTCCAGCACCGCATGGCCGTTGTCCAGGACCCGCCAGCCCATGCCCCGGATCACCTCCAGCCAGCGCCCGACCCCGGAATAGTATTCATGGTTGCCCGTGACGAAGGCCACGCCATGGCGCGCCCGGATGGCCCCCAGGCGTTCCGCCTTGGGCCGCACCCCGTCAGCCTCGGCGTCCACCAGATCGCCGGTGACCGCCAGCAGGTCGGGCCGGAGCGCGTTGGCGGCGGCCACCAGATGCTCCACCTGGTACCAGGGCGTCGTCGGACTGAGGTGCAGGTCCGAGATCTGCACGATGCGGAAGCCGTCCAGGGCTGCCGGCAGGCCCGTGATGGGGATCTCCACCGTGCGCGTCCGCACCGGCCGCAGGGCCGTGACCAGGCCCAGCAGGGAAGTGCCCAGGGCTGCCATCGCTGCCACCTTCAGGGCCCAGGGACCCACCTGCACGCCCGAGGCCAAACGCACCAGAGCCTGGATCAGGTCCGCCGCCGCCAGGTAGACCAGGAAGGTCGAGACCAAGCCGAAGCAGACGTGGCTCAGCCAGAGCAGGGCACCCAGGCGATGGCCCAGGACCGGGACCCGCTGCAGGAGGGTGATCAGCAGCATGCCCGCGAGGAGGGATGCGACGGTGATGCGTACGGCGGCGGCGTGGGCCGCCAGGGCCGGCCACAGGGCGATGGAGCGTTCGGCCATGTAGGTACCGGCGCCGCCCAGCACGAGGAGCAGCACGGAGAAGAAGATTGCAAATCGCAAAAGCATATCGATTCCTGGTTGAAGGATTGTGAACAGGCTCACCCCAAAGCAGGCTGGGCGTGCAGGTCATACCACCCCTGCGTGAAGGGTCTTCGCATGGGAACGGATTCCGGCCGCAGGCGGGGCGCGATGATCCGGGCCGCCTGGTTCGGAAGGCAGTCGCGGTGGCGCAGGTAGCAGACCTGCTCCACAGGCTCGGCGCCGAGGGTGCTCTTGATCTCGCAGGCGGTGCGTCCGTAGTGGAGCTGACGGCATCCTCGCGTGATGGCGAGGTCCAGGTAGTCGCAAAGCAGGCGCGGGTAGATGGAAAGCTCCGAGTTGCGTGCGTAGTCCAGACCCACGAGGTGCGCTTCCAGGATTCCCTCCCACACGAAGCCGGTGAGGAAGCCGACCAGAACGCCTTCCTGGAAGTAGCCGCGGAGAATGAACTCCGGCCCCAGGGTCCGGCGCAGGTTAAGGAACGTGGCGAATGTCGGCTTGCCGAGGCGGTTTTCGGCTCTTTGGTGGACCGCGTTGAACAGTTCCATCCAGCGATCCTGGAAGCGGATGAGGTCCTCGGCGGGGAGGTCCCTGACCTGCAGGGTTCGGGACTTGGCATAGGCGCGCCGGGCCTTCACCCGGTACTTCGAGGCCAGGCAACCTAGGTAGGTCTCAAGGCAGTCCCAGGACGGGTCCAGCCGCAGCACCATTGCGGGCTCCAGGCCCAGTTCCGCGAACGCGTGTCGGCCCAGGCTCTCACCAAAGGGATTGGCAGCCGGGTCCAGGTCCTTGATGAGGACGCCATCGATGGTCCCGGTTCCCTCGAACTCGCGCTGCACCGCGGACAGCGCCGCAAGGAGGGCTTCCATCGCCTGGCGGGGTTCGATGTCGGGAGCGAAATGGAAGCCGTGTTCCCCGGCAGCCATCGGGTTGCCGCAAACCAGCACCTGGAAGTCCAGGGGCCGCTCCGCAAGGCGCAGGCTGCGGGCGAGGAAGGACAGCACGGGGCGACCCTGGAACCGCTCCCCCAGCGGCCTCCCCTGGAAGCGGGTCCGCTGGAAGCAGGCCACCCCAACCAGCCGCTCGCCCTCATGGAAGGTGGCGTAGCGCACGGCCTCCCCCGGCGGCAGGCCGCCCTCCACGGCCCGGAGATAGGGGCGCTGCAGGAACGGACTCGCGGACGCCACCAGGGCGTCCCAGGCGGATCCCTCGGGGGCATCGATGACATTCAGGACGCGGAACCCCAAGGTGGAACTGACGTGGCACCCGTGCCGGAGCAGACAGGCCTTTGAAGCGGTCGGATGGGATGCGGAATGGGTCATGGGAAACGGTCCTTACTTTGCGGAATCCAGAATGAATGGGTGTCTAGTCAGTCATAATCCGTGCAAAAAAAATCAGGCGAGCATCCGCCAGAAGGCCTCGAAGGCTTCCCTGCCATGCGCTTCGGCACGGTCCGGGTCCTGGACCGCGAAGTCGATGGTCGCGTCCGCCAGCGCGTTCATAAGGGTGAGGACGAACGTCAGGGGAACCTCCCGCATGGGGCCGGCCACGCGGATCCCCTCCAGAAGGTCCAGGACGTTTGCGAAGGATGCCCCGACGATCTGGCGACTCGCCGGCGTGATGGCGTCCGATACGCACAGGTGCGCAAGCGCCCGGCGCTTCTCCGGGCAGGCTCGCGCCCACTCCAGCCAGCGGGTCCACAGGTGCAGCACTTGGGTTCGGGCGTCGCTGCCGGTGGGAAGATCGGCCACAGCCAGGGAGGCCATTTCGACCTTGAGTTCCAGGTAGAGCTGGTCAAGCAGTTCGTTCTTCGTCTTGAAGTAGGTGAAGAGGGACCCGTTGGAGATGCCGGCCGCCTTGGCGATGGCGGCCGTCGGCGCACCCAGCCCCTGGGCGGCGATGACCCGGGTGGCCGCCGCCAGGATGGCGCTCCGCTTGTCATCGCTTTTCGGTCTGGCCATCGTCCTCACCCTGTACCTTGGGAAAGTTTTATAGCTGATTGGCTAGTCAGTCAAGGTGAATTCCGCCGGCCCGGTTTGGAGGGCACTTGTTCTCATCCCTCTTTTGGCTCCGATAGCTGAGGCCAGAGATGGCCTTGACGGGTTTTCACGAGGTATTACATTGTAATACAGAGGTTATTCATGCGTAAAACCGTCAGCCGCCACGGCAACTCCTACGCCCTCGTCCTGGAAAGAAGCCTCATGGAGCTTTTGCACATTACTCCCGAAACTCCGCTGGAAGTGACGACGGACGGAAAGTCCCTCACCATCACCCCCCAGGTCACCCGCCGGATCACCCCGAACGAGTTGGCGGCCCACGCCATGCTCGCGGAGCAGAAGTATGCTGCCGTGTTTGAGGCTCTCAGCAAGTGAACGAACTTGTCACGCTTGCCCTTGAGGATGTCCTGGAGCTTCATCGCCGCCAGATCGAAGGGTGGGGCGGGGCTGAAGGCATCCACGACCTCAATGCTATCGAGGCGGCCTGCAATGCACCGAACAACGTCTACTGCTACGAAGGCGGTGACGTTGTGGATTGCGCCGCAGCTTTGATGTGGCACCTCTGCTCAAACCATGGCTTCCGGGACGGAAACAAACGGGTCGGCGCGGTTGCCGGCATCGTCATGCTGTCCGTAAATGGGGTGGAACTCCCTGGCGACAGGACCTTTCAATCTGACCTCATCCACCTGATGCTTGGCACGGCGGAAGGGAAAACCTCACGCCAAGATGTGGCCGCATTTCTGCGGAGCAGGATCCAGTAATCAGGACCAGGCGGGGTCTGGCCCGATTGGGAGGCCAAGGTCCGCCAGGAACGGATGGAACAGGGACTGCTGCCCCGCCAACCCGGTCCAGCACTGGAATCGTGGAGGGAGGCCAGGACTCGTGGAGGCCCGTCTGGGAAAATCGCCTGCCAGCTTCAACCTGGGATCGTCTATTACGGTCTCTTGAGGGATCATCCCATAAGCTTGGATCAGGAACCAAAGTTCCCCACTCCCCCGCCCCCATCCGAGGATTGGCCGTGCCCAAAACCTGTCTGCCTCCCCCATTGCTCGCGTCTGTCCTCGGCCTCGCGACCTTGTTCCTGGGCTGCGGAGGGGCCAAGGGCACGTCCAACCTGCCAAGCCCCCCCGTGGTCTCCTTGAACGTCACCGCCTACCCTTATGCCCTTCCGGCCGGCGCCGATCCCCTGTACGACCTGGTTTCCACCCCCCAGTTCGACCCGACCGGGGCCATCTGGTTCATGGACATGAACACGATTGATCGGCGGATCGTGAAATTCACTCCGGGCCACGGCACCGAGACCTTCGTCGTGCCCTGTGGCAATGCCGATGGCATCGATTCCCTGGTTCCGGCCGATTCAGGCGGTTTCTGGTTTCTGGAAATCACACCTCCCCCGGACTATTTTCCCGTGCGGGTCTGGAAGCTCGAGCTTTCCGGGCAGATGACCGCCCATACCGTCTCGGGTCCCACCAACGCCACCTTGGTCAGTGATGGCTCCATCTGGTATGCCGATATTCCCACGTCGACCCTGAACCGGCTGGGTCCCGATGGCAAGTTGCTGACGGTCGCGGCCCCCCAGCCCCTGAAGGGCTACGTGCCCCCGCTCGCCGTGCAGGGGCCCGACGGCTGGGTCTGGTTCTGCTCCGGCTCGGGGCTGGCCCGGGTGAGTTCCTCGGGCGAGGTGCAAGCGGTGGCCCTGTCGCCCCTGCCCACGGAAAGCTACAACCTGGTGGCCGGCCGGAATCAGGACCTGTGGGTGATGAAATATCAGAACATCATGACCCCTCCCGGCACGGCCTACTTCTCCTACCGCCTCACCCGGGCCGGAACCCTGGAGAGCTATCCCGTCTACTGCGGCAACCGGCCCCCCATTCTGGACACCTCGGGCCACTGGTGGGCCATGGACGACGGATGCACCCTCGATTACGAGCCCAATGGCCTGACGGGCGCCTTCCGCCGCTTCGGAACCAGCGGCCTGCTCGGCACCGTGTCCTTGGCTCCAGGCTTCGGGATCGTGGATGC
>DBME01000241.1:22635-22799 GCA_002298155.1 Holophagaceae bacterium UBA706
CCTTCCGGCACGGTGTCGATCCTGGACAACACCCTCGGCGTCCGGTGGCTGCTGAGCGATCCCGTGGCGGGCGTATGGAGTGTGGCCAACCAGAACCTGTACTACATCCGTCCCTAGACTCCTCCGGGAGGCAGGCGTGGCCTGCCTCCCGGAAGGCGGGGGTC
>DBME01000156.1 GCA_002298155.1 Holophagaceae bacterium UBA706
ACGGCATTGACGCAGAGGTTCATGATGGCGTGGGTGAGGGAACTGGCATCGCCGCGCATGGGGTGCAGATCCGGCGCCAGGTCGATGTCGAGCCGCACCTGGGCCAGGGTGGTGCGTTCCAGCAGCTGGATGTCCTCGTTGAGGATGGTGTTCAGGTCGAGCACGCGCGCTTCCGCGGAGCTCATCCGGGCGAAGTTCAGGAGGCTCTTGACCATTTTGCCGCCCCGCACGGCGGCCTTGGAGATCGTCGCGAAGGCCTGGTAGGTCGGCGTTCCCTCGGGCAGGATCTCAAGGTTCGCCGAGGCCAGTCCCAGGATGGCGCCGAGCACGTTGTTCATGTCGTGGGCGACCCCTCCCGCCAGGACGCCCAGGCTTTCCATCTTCTGGGCCTGCATCAGCTGGGCCTGGAGCAGGCGCTGCTGCTCCTCGCTTTCCCGCCGTTCCGTGATGTCCTCCGAGGTGCCCCACATGCGGTAGAGACGGCCGTTCTCCACGATGCCCGTGTCGTTGTTGAGGAAGAACTTCCTTCGGCCATCCGGCGCCACTTCGATGGTCTCCAGGTTCTCGGTCTGGAATCCGGAGGTCACGAAGGTGCGCAGCGAACCCCGGTTGACCGGGCTGTCCGTTCCGCCGTGGAGTTCAAGGAGGCGCGTGCCGATGAGGCGTTCCGGCGCGTCCAGGCCATACATGCGGGCGAGGGCGAGGTTGCATTCGCCCACGTACCCGTGCCGGTACAGCGCATCGATCATCTCCTCCAGGGGAAGGGAGGTATCGATGGGCTCGTCGAATTCCAGGCAGTAGATGCCTTCCCGGCTGTGGCGGATGAAGGCGAACAGGCGCTCCTGGCTTTGGCGCAGGGCTTCCTCGGCCCGCTTGCGTTCGGTGATGTCCCGCCAGACGCAGTGGTAGGTGCCGCTTTCCCCAGAGGGGATGAACTGCGCGGTCACGTGGATGTTGCGCAGTTCCCCGGTGCGGGTGCGGTGGATGGTCTCGAAATCATCGGTCCCCGCCTGCAGGACCCGGTTCACGTGCTCGGTGATCTCCCCTGGTGATTCCAGGGCATCGATGTCAGCCATGGTGAGGCGGGCAAAGGCCTCCCGGGTGTAGCCCAGCTGGCGGCAGGCCTGGTCGTTGAATTCGACGGGACGCTTGGTGGCGGGATCCAGCACCACCACCCCGTCGGGGCCGTGGACGAAGAAGGTCCGGTAGCGCTCCTCGCGTTCCCGAAGGGCTTCCACATTGCGCCGACCGGCTTCCTGCACGGACAGGATCCGGCCGATGAGCAGGGTTGCGAGCGGATAGGCGAGTAGGACGGGGAGGGCCAGCCGGCGCAGGGTGGCGGGGCCCATCCCGGCGGGCAGGGTGAGCATCAGCAGGACCATCGTCAGATGGACGAGGATGCCCAGGGAGAGGAGCCTGCCCGTGGACGGCTCCTCGCCCGCGACCGCCGAAGGGCGGTGGAAGGCGACGCCCAGGAGGCTTGCCGTGACGATCACGAGCAGGCCCATCACGACGCCGGGGCCCCCGACCGAGAAGCGGTAGGCGGCCGCCAGCAGGGCGGCCACGAAGGCGGGCAAGGGACCGAAGAACATCCCGCACAGGCTGAGCATCACTGACCGGCCGTCGAAGATGAGTCCGGGCCCCAGCACCAGCGGCCGCATCATCCCGATCACCGTCGCTCCCCCGAAGAGCAGCCCCTGGAGGATGGATCCCCAGGGCCTTCCGCCGCGCCCCTGGCGCAGCACGCCGGACAACACGCTCAAGGCCACGAGGATCGCCAGGTTGTACAAGAGGTCTACGGTATGGGCGATCACGTCCGGGTCTCGATTCCACGGTTGGGGAGGAGGGGTCTCAGCATCCTACCAGTGGCCGGGCGGTTTGTTGAAAGCTGGAAAACCGGAATGAATTCCTAGTTGAAGAGATCGTGATACCCATCACGGGCGAACATGACGGTGCAGCTGCCGTCCTCGTCGGCCAGGAGGCGGGACGGGCGGGGGTAGGCGTTGGCGTTGGAGGCCATGAGATGTGACGTGTAGGCCCCGGTGTCGTGGATCACCAGGGTGTCGCCACGGACGGGCCGACGGTGGAGCGGGACCTTGTACCGGGCCAACAAGTCACCGGAGAAGCAGAGGTTGCCGGCCACGAAGGTCTCGAAGGGTTCGGGGTCCGCGGGGCCGTCCAGCACGTCCCAGCGGTTGGGGAGGCCTTCCAGCATGGCGTCGGCGTGGCTCGTCACGCCCATCTCCACGGTGACCAGGTTGTGCGCGCCGGCCGCCCTGCGCACATGGGCGACCCGGCACAGGGTGATGCCGGCGTCCTCGGCGATGCTGCGCCCGGGTTCGATCACCAGCTCGGGGGAGCCCAGGGCCTCCAGGGCCTTGAGGACCGGCACGGAGCGGCCGTCCACGGTGGTCTCCCCACCCAGCACGGCCCGGAGCATCTCCGCCTTGGGCCACGGGGAGTGGAACGCCTCGCCATGCCAGCTGGCAGGGTCCAGGGCCCCGTCGGGTCCCCGGTCGAGGCCGCCGGTGCCCAGGTTCCAGGCGAACCCGTCCTGGGCGGCGGTGCGGCGCCGGAGCTCGTCCCAGGCATGGGCGTCCAGGTAGTTCACCGGGAAGCCGCCTCCCAGGTTCAGGATGGGGCAGGCGCCCACCCGGTCCCGCAGCACGGCGCCCAGTTCGAGCAGCGTCCCCAGCACGGCCAGGTAGGGGGCGGGGGAGGTGATCTGGGAACCGATGTGGGTGTGGAAGCCCAGGATCCGCAGCGAGGGCCAGGCCGCCAGATTCTCCAGCACGGCGGGCGTCTCGTCCACGGGGATGCCGAACTTGGACCAGCGTCCGGCCGTGAAGATGGCGTCCCCGGTGACCTTCCCCAGGTCGTAGCCGCTCAGGCGCAGGATGAGCCGCGGCCGCACCCCCAGGGACCGCGCGGCCGCCTCGGCCAGGTGCAGGTCCTCCACGGAATCGGCCACGAAGAGCATGTCGCCGGCCAGGGCCTCGCGCACCAGGCCATCCTCCTTGCAGTTGCCGTTGAGGTCCAGGGTGGCGGGGGCCATGCCCGCCTCCAAGGCGCAGCGGGCCTCGAAGGGGGAGGTCACGTCCGCCCCCGCCCCCTCCGCGCGGATCGCCGCCAGGAGGGCGGGGTGGGCGGCGGCCTTCACGGCGTAGCGGATGGCGCCCTTGGGGTACAGGTCCGCGAAGGCGGCCTTGAAGGCGCGGACGTTCTCCCGGATGCGGGGAAGCCAGGTGATGTGCAGCGGAAGGCCGTGGTCGGCGATCCACGCCCGGGCGGGACGGCCCAGGATGCCGGTCACTCGAAGGTGCCCTTCACCAGGGCCTTGCGGGCCTTCATGAGCACGCGCCCCTTGGCGATGACGGAGTGGACGGTCAGGTCGCGGGGATCCAGCAGGACCAGGTCGGCGTCCATGCCCGGGGCCAGGCCGCCCTTGCCCTTGAGCTTGAACAGGCGCGCCGGGTTGGAGGTGATGACCTGCAGGGCGGTGGCCAGGGGCAGGCCCTCCTTGAGCACGGCGTCGCGCACCTCGGCGAACAGGCTGGTGACGCGGCCCACGCCCAGGCCCTTGATGCGGCCCATGGCGTCGAAGTCGGGCAGGCTGCCCTGGCCGTCGGAGGTGAAGGTGATGTGGCCCGGATCCACGCCGGCGTCCAGCATGCGCCGCAGGCCCTCGGAGGGCTTGACCTCGCCGGCCTCCATGTAGGCGGGCACGGTGGAGGTGGTGAAGTCCACGAAGCCGCCGGCCAGGGCATAGGCCGTGCCCTCCTCGAAGAGGTCCGGGTTGCGGTTGATGTGGGTGGGCAGGAACTGGCGGGGGGGGATTTCCGTCTCCACCAGAGCCCGGCGCAGGAATTCCAGGCCGCGGCGGCCGTCGCCCAGGTGGATGTTCACCAGGCCGGCCTTGCCGGAGAGGATGCCGCCCCGGCGGGTCTCCCCCGCCAGGCGGATGAAATCCTCGAAGGTGGGCTGGGAGGACCGGTGGTCGGACAGGGCCACCTCGCCCACGCCCACGATCTTGTCGATGAAGAGCAGGTCCTGCTCCACGCTGCCCGTGAGGGTGCGCAGGGGGACGGCATAGTGCCCGGTGACCAGAAAGGTGCTGATGCCCTCTTCCTCGAGGGCCTGGGCCTTGGCCAGGAGGCCGCCCATGGTGCGGGTGATGCCGTCAGTGCCCAGGCAGCCCACGATGGTGGTGACGCCGCCCTGGATGGCATCGGAGATGGGCAGTTCGGGGGTGCGGGTGGAAGGGCCGCCCTCGCCGCCGCCGCCCATGATGTGCACGTGGCCGTCGATGAAGCCGGGCACGGCGATGAGGTTGCGGGCGTCGATGACCTCGCAGTACCGGGCGGGGACCCTGATGTCCGGATGCATGCGGAGGATCTTGCCGCCGCCGGCGAGGACATCGCACCTTCCGTCGGGGGAGGGGCTGTGGATTTCGGCGTTCTTGATGAGAAGCATCTGCGACTCCGGGGCCTGGGTCAGGGAAGGCGCCAGACCGGAAGGGTACCATCGGGACGGGCCAGGGCACTGAATTCCTTGTAGCTGTATAGCCCGTACAGAAGGCAGGGTTCAAGGACGCCCAGCACGCAGCGGCCCAGGGGCTGCGACAGGGGGACCACGAGGGATCCCGCGGGGAATTCCCGATCGGCGGCCGCGTCCCGGGCCACGATCTGGCGGTGCTCGTACCGCCCGTAGAGGTCGTCGTAGGACTCCTCCACGCGCAGCAGCCGGCACCGCTCGGCTTTGAAGGTCTCGGGTCCCGCGCAGACGCGGTAGGTGAAGCCGTGGCGGTCCAGGAGGGCCCGGAAGGGGGCTGCCGAGGAAGCGTCCACCACGTAGGCCGAGGGCGTCGCGACGCTGGCCTTCACTACCAGGTCGGTCATCAGGCTGGGGGTGGGGATCTCCAGGACGCGCCGGGTGGCGCGGTCCACCACCTTGACGGTGCGCACCTGGCCATCCAGGTTGGCCCAGAAGAAGTTCGTGGCCGTGAAGGGGGGCAGGGGCGCCTTGCGGGCGGCTTCGCTCAGGGCCTCGATGCGGGCGCGCGATGCGGGATCGCCCAGGAGGTAGCGGTACAGCCGGGTATAGGCGTCGGCGCGCACGCCCAGGTCGCCGGGCGCATCCGGCCCGCGGCGCACGCCGCATTCGATGATGAAGGAGAGCGCCCCCATGCAGCCGATGCTGTTCCGGCCGTCGTCCATCTCGGTGGTGGAGGGCCGGATCTCCTCCAGGGGCGGCAGGCCGCCCACGGTGTAGCGGGTATAGGGGTAGCCCGCCTCCTCCATGACCCGCCGGGCCCCTTCCACGCGGACCAGGGCCTGCTCCTTGAGGGCTTCGGGGATCCAGGGCGCGTTCAGGCCGTCCATGGTGATGAGGGGCCAGCAGTCCCAGCCGCGGGCGTCCCAGTCCTTTCCGTCCCGGGTGAACTCGTGGCTGTCCACGGCCAGGTGGGGCAGGATCCTGCGGGCCACCCGGTGCAGGGCCTGGGTCTCGGGCTGGACGAGGAGGATGTGGTCCCGGTTGAGGTCAGCCTGGACGCCGTTGGTGCGCCGCACCGCTTCGGCCCCATCCGGGTTCATCATGGGCATCAGGTAGAGGTCCACGTCCTCGGGGAGAAGTTCGGGCCGGTCGGCGATGGCCTTGATCAGGCAGAGCTGGGCGTCCTTGCCGGAGACCTCGTTGCCGTGCTGCTGGGCGTAGAAGAGCACCCGGAAGTGCGCCTTGGCGCCGCCGCGGTTGAGGTGGACCAGGTAGATGGCACGCCCGCCGTGGCTTCGGCCTTCCTCGGTGACGGTGATCAGGCCGGGCCGGGCCACCTGGCGCAGGAAGGTCTCCATGTCCCCGTGGGAGATGGTGCGGGTGAGTTCCAGGGGATTGGCGGGGACGTTCCCCGCCCGCAGGGACGCGGCCAGGACGAGGCAGGAGAGGATGAGGCCCAGGCGCTTCACGGGGTCTCCTAGGGCCGTACCTTGCGGGTGGCGAGGTCGATGGTGCCGCCCGCGCGAAGGTAGTGCAGGGTGAGGCCGGTGAAACCGTCCCTGGCGAGCTTCATGCCGGAGGGCTCGAAGACCAGCACGCCGCTGGCGCCGCGCACGGTGGCGATGCCGTCCTTGACGATCAGGGCGGTGGTCTCGTCCACGCCGATCCCCATGTGGTCGGGGAAGGTCATGGCCATGCTGAGCAGGCGGTTCTCGCGGCCGCGCTTGATGAAGTGCTGGTCGATGATGATGTCGGGGGGGAGGAAGCCCATGCCTTCGCGGGTCTGGTAGCAGCCCGGGCCCATCTCCACCAGCTCCAGCTTGCCGTGCAGGTCCTCGCCCCGGAGCATGACCTTGGACATGATGGCCGCGCCGGCGCTGGTGCCGCCCACCACGGCGCCCGCGTAGTAGCGGTCCATGATGACCTTGTGCAGGGGCGTGCCGACGATGAAGTTGCCCACCAGGTCCTGGTCGCCCCCGGAGAACCAGAAGCCGGTGCAGCGGGCCGCGGCCTCGAGGATGGCCGGCGAGGAACTGTCCTCCCGCTTGCGCACGTCCAGGGGGACCACGGTGACGCCCAGGGGCTCGAGCTCCTCACGCCATTCTTTGATTTCCTCCACGGGTTCCGAAGTGGACGTGGGAACGATCCCCACCACGCCGCCCTTGCCGCCGGCGCCCTGGAGGAAGGCCTCCGCGATGTCCGGGGTGCGGCCGTGGCCGCCGACGATCACCAGGGTGCCCTTGGGGGGGGCGGCGGCCAGGAGGCAGGAGAGGAGAAGAAGCGAGAACGTCCGGAGCATGGGGACCTTTCGACAAGGCCCGGGCAGCGGGTCGGGGACCCGCCGCTCCGGGACCTGGGGCAGTGCTAGAAGTTGTAGCGGAAGCCGAGCTGGAGACGGCGGCCCTGTTCGACGGAGCCGGGGATGCCGTAGCTGGAGGAGTTGGCCCGCTCGGAGATGTAGCTCAGGGTGGTCCCGGTGTTCAGGACGTTGAAGACCTGGGCGAAGACTTCCACGCCGGACTTGGCGCTGATCTTGATGTCCTTGCTGAGGCGCATGTCCAGCAGGTGCTCGCTGGGATACTTCTCGGCGCCGCGGTTCTCCACGAAGACGTAGGTGCGCTGTCCGAACTCGTTCTTGGGCGTGCGCGCATAGGGGGTGAAGCGCTGGCCGCTGAGGTAGGTGAAGGAGGCGGAGAGCTTCATGGTCCAGGGGAGGGCCACCATGCCATGGATCTTGCCTTCATAGTCGTTGTAGCCGGGCAGCAGGCCGTAGGCGTTGATCTGGTAGTTGGGGCTCTCGTAGGGGGCCCAGCTGTCATAGGACTCGGAGGAGCTCATGTTGCCGTAGCGCCGGGCGCGGGTGAAGCTGGCGTTGAGGCTCCAGTCATCCATCCACTTGCGCTCGATGACGATGGAACCGGCCACGTAGTTCCGCTTGGCGTCGGGGGCGGTGACGATCCTCCAGTCAACGGCGTCGGGGGCGATGTTCGTCTCCCAATACCGGAAGGGCGTCTCTGTGTCGCCGTTGGGATCGTGGCGGTAGTCGAAGAAGGTGTCGTCGACCCACTGACCCGTCGGGTTGTTGCCCGTGGTGATGTCGGAGGTGTTCTTGCGGACGAGGATGTCCTTCTGCTCGCGGTAGACCCAGGAGGCCGTGAGGCTCCAGGGGCCCTTGAACTTGTGTTCGTAGGCCAGGGACGTCTCGACCGTGTAGGGCTGCTTGGCGTTGGGGTCCACGGGCGTGTAGCTGTTTACCGTGGCGTAGGGCGTGTCGCCGGCGGGATTCACCGTGGGCCAGGTGGAGGGATCCCTGGGATTGATGGGCGTGGCGTCGCCCCAGTAGTAGTCGCGTTCGACGGGCGTCCATTCCTGGTAGGCGCGGTCCACGAAGTAGGTGTTGAAGCCGGCGTAGTACTTGCCCCAGTGGAACTTGAAGAGGTTGGCCTGATCCTTGGTCAGGGTCACGGTGCCGCCGATGCGGGGCGCGAAGGTGGACCGGTCCCAGATGGTGGTGCGGCCGTAGCCGTTGGCCTGATAGCGCTCGTAGCGGAGGCCGGGGCGCAGGGTGAGGCGGTCGTTGACCGTCCAGGTGTCCTGCACGTAGGCGGCGGTGCGGTTGGTGCGCATCTTGATCATCCAGCCGCCGCCGGTGGCGTAGTAGTCGGTCACCAGGATCGGGTTGTCGTTGGAATCCACATCCTCGTAGGCGAAGAGTTTGTAGCCGCCGGTGGGGCGGTTGGTCTCCTCGTCGGAGGCCTGGGCGCGCTCGATGCCGATCTTGAAGGCGTGGGAATCATTCGCGGTGAACAGGCCGGTCTTGAAGATGTCCAGGGTGACGGCGGCTTCCAGGCGGCTGCGGTAGTCGTTGCGGTAGGACTGGGCGTTGTTGTAATACTCGATGCCGTTGTACAGGTCCTCGGCGTCCAGGCCGGGCGCCTCGCCGTTGTAGGCGCGCTGCTCGTAGTTGCCGGAGAAGCCGGAGACCTTCGCGGTCAGGACCATGCTGGCGTTGAGGGTCTGGGTCCAGTTGAGGCTGAACATGCGATCAGGCGCCACCTGCTTGTGGGAGGTCTCGGGCAGCATGCTGGCATCCAGGCCCTTGTGCTCCTCGGGCAGGCCGTCGTACTCGAGCAGGGCTTCCAGGGTTGAGTTGGAGGCAGCCTGCCAGGTGAACTTGGCCAGGAGGTTGGAATAGTTGCGCTTGATGGTGGCCAGGGCGCCGATGGGCGTGTCCTCCTCCTGGCGGCTCCAGGCGGAGACGAAGAACCAGAGCTTGTCCTTGATGATGGGGCCGCCCAGGTTGATGGCCATGTCGTAGCTCTTGGCGGGGGCCAGGTCGCGGACCAGGTTCGGGTCGCGGTTGGAGGTCTTGGCCTGCCACTTGGAATCGGCGTAGTAGATGTTGAGGGACCCCTCGAACTGGTTGCCGCCGCGCTTCACCAAGGCGTTGGTATAGCCGCCGTTGAAGTTGCCGTACTCGGCCGGGGCGCCGATGCCGCCCACCTGCACTTCGCTGAACCAGTCGGGGTTGGCATACAGCCACTGGGAGTTGCCAGAGGGGTCGCCGATGTTCATACCGTCCATGAGCCAGGCGTTCTCACGGGTGCTGCCGCCCCAGGCGGCCTTCCCGTTGACGCCGGGGGTGAGGGACATGATGGCTTCCATGGACCGGTCCACGGGCAGGGTCGCCAGGGCCGTGGTGTCGTAGTTCTGGGTGAGGCCCACCGGGGCGGAGTCCACTTCGGTGGAGGTGGCCACCACTTCGACCACCGCGGAGGATGCGCCGGAGGGGAACTTCCAGTTCAGGGTGGAGGTGCGGCCCAGTTCGAGCGTGTCCATGCCCGAGAGGGCCGGGAGTCCCTTGGCCTCCACGACGACCTTGTACCGCCCCGGAGGCAGCCCGGGCATGCGGTAGGCGCCGTTCTCGGCGGTGACGGTGGTGCGCTCGCCGCCGATGAGGGACGGGGAGCTCACGCGGATGATGGCGCCGGCGAGCGGTACGCCATTGGGCCCTTTCACGACCCCCGCGAGGGCGGAGGTGGTGTTGCTCTGGGCGAAAAGGGCGGCGGGGCCCGCGACCAGGGCAAGGGCAAGCAGGGGTAAGGACCTACGGTAGTTCACCACGGCTCCTCCTGTCGGATTGATTGGGTAGACCAAGCATAAGGAGGAACAACCAGGAATCAAGAAAATTATTTTCAGAAATTTCAAGTTTGGAAGAAATCTTACAGTTTGGCCCCTCCCCAACGGGCGGATCAGCCGTGGGCGCCGGTTCCCGTCACTTCGGGCGCCCCGGCCCGGTATTCCGCGAACCATTCCGACAGGGCCTGGACCTTGGCCAGGATGGTCTCGGGCCGGGTGCCGTCCCGGAAGGGCTGGAGGACCCCGTCCAGCTTCAGGACCGCCCCGGAGGCCACCACCGTGTCCACCTCGGAGCCGTCCGCGGCCCAGATGAGGTTCTCGGTGACGTTGTCCAGGCGGGTGGGCACCATGTTGGGGCGCGCCAGGTCCAGGAGGACCCAGTCCGCCTGGCGCCCCGGGGCCAGCTCGCCCTGGTTCAGGCGGAGGATGGCGCTGGGGGCGACGGTGATCATCTCCAGGAGCTGCTGGGAGGGCAGGAGGGTCGCGTCCTGGTGGAGGGCCTTCTGGTACTGCGAGGCCAGACGCGCGGCGGCCAGGATGTTCTGGTTGTCCGCGGAGCCGGACCCGTCCGTGGAGATGGCCACGGGCACCCCGGCCCGCACCATGTCCATGAGGGGGGGCATCCCCGAGCCCAGGATCGTGTTGGCCAGGGGGTTGTGGACCACCGCGGCGCCGCTGCGGGCGATGAGCTCCACGTCCCGGGGCCCGCAGTTGACCTGGTGGGCCAGGACGGTGCAGGCGTCGAGGATCCCGATCTCCTGGAAGTACTCCACGGGCGTCAGGCCCGGCTCGATGGACTCGGTGAACCACTTCGTGGTGCGGGGCTCCTCGGAGCTGTGGATGTGGAACAGGGTGCCGTGCTCCCGCGCCCAGGCCTTCTGGGGCACCAGCACCGCGCGGCTGTTGGAGAAGCACTGGTCGGGACCGGGCACGAAGGTGGTGCGCTCGCAGCCGGCCTGGATGGCCAGGGCCTTCTCCAGGCGGGCCACGGCGTCGCCCGGGGCGTCCAGCAGCTCCTTGGCGTAGAACCGGTCCTGCCCGCCCACGGCCACGATCATCGTGGTACCCGCGGCCTCGTTGGCCTGGGCGATGTCCTCCAGGTGGTACTTGTTCCAGTTGCAGTGGTGGACCATGGAGGCGGTGATGCCGTAGTGGATGTCGCACAGGCGCGCCATGCGGTAGGTGGCGGCCTGCGGGGTGCAGCCCAGGCGCTCGCGGAGCTCGTCCCGGCGGGCGTTGAGGAAGCCCGTGAAGGGGTTCACGGCGTGGTCCAGCCAGGAGGTGAGGGGCTCGTCCCGCGCGATTCCGATGAGGGGCTGCTCGTGGTCGTGGCCATGCGCCTTGACGAAGGCGGGCATGAGGACCATGTCCTGCAGGGGGATGGGGTCGGAGGACGGCAGCTCCCGGCGGGTGTGGAGCACCTCCAGGGCCGAGCCCCAGGTCTCCACCAGGCGCCGACCCACCTCCGCGTCATAGGGGCCGGCCTCCAGGATGGTTCCACCCTGGGCCANNGTCCGCGATGCGCCGGGACCGGTCGGGGGCGGCGAGGGGGAGCATGAAGCGGCAGCGGCAGACGAGGACACGGGGGTCGGACATGGCTGGCTCCTGGGGTCGGGCGGGTTGTGACGGGGGTTAAATCTGGGTTGGGAGAAGAATAAATTTATCTGAAAAGGTTAAACTTAGGTGGTCAAGGAACGGGGCTGGCAGAGGGGTGTGAAAAATTTTTGACATGATGGTCGCTTTTTTGATTATCCTCGTTTCCATACCGCGTCCAACGTCTCTTTCTCTCCTCGCCTTGCTGCCTTGATCGTGACCACAAGGTCATAATCAAAGGCTAAGCCCATGGGTTATTGAATAAATCATGCATGCAGCTCTGTCCAGACTGCATGGAACGTTCCAAGCGCTGTCCAGGAATCGCCGGTCACAACGAAAGTCTGTGTGGGATCTTCCATGTCAAACATGACGCCTGAGACGCCGCGCCTCGTCATCCGGGGGGTGCGCAAGGTCTACCCCTCCGTGGTGGCCAACGACGACATCAACCTCACTGTGATGCCTGGCGAGATCCATGCCGTGCTGGGCGAGAACGGGGCCGGGAAATCGACCCTCATGAAGATCATTTATGGGGTCACCCGCCCGGACCAGGGCGAGATCCTCTGGGAAGGCAGGCACGTGGCGGTGCAGAACCCGGCTCATGCCCGGGCCCTGGGCATCGGCATGGTCTTCCAGCANNGGCATCATCGGCCGCAGCGGCGCGGGGAAGAGCACGCTGGTCCGCTGCGTCAACGCGCTGGAGCGCCCCACCGCCGGCACCGTGCGGGTGGGTGGGCGCGACCTGACCGCCCTCTCCGGCCCGGCCCTGCGCGAGGCCCGCCGCGGCATCGGCATGGTCTTCCAGCACTTCTCGCTCTTCGAGACGCTGACGGTCGCCCAGAACGTGGCCCTGGCCATTCCGGGCAAGCTCGACCTGGCCGGCCTGTCCAAGCGCATCGAGGAGATCTCCGAGAAGTACGGGCTGCCCGTGGATCCCCGGCGGCTGGTCCACGCCCTGTCCGTGGGCGAGCGTCAGCGGGTGGAGATCATCCGCTGCCTCCTCCAGAACCCCCGCCTCCTGATCCTGGACGAGCCCACCTCGGTGCTCACGCCCCAGGCGGTGCGCAAGCTCTTCGAGACGCTGCGCCAGCTGGCCTCCGAAGGGGTCACCATCCTCTACATCAGCCACAAGCTCGACGAGATCCAGGAGCTCTGCCACACCGCCACGGTGCTGCGCAACGGCCGGGTCACGGGCCACTGCGTGCCCGCCAACGAGACCCCCAAATCCATGGCCCGCCTGATGATCGGCGAGGACCTGCCCAGCTTCAAGCACGGTGAGCCCGAGGAGGGCCGGGACGTGCGCCTGAAGATCAACGGCCTCAGCCTGAAGTCCGACGATCCCTTCGGCGTGGACCTGAAGGACGTGAACCTCGAGGTCCACAGCGGCGAGATCGTCGGGATCGCAGGCGTCTCGGGCAACGGCCAGCAGGAGCTGCTGCGCGCCATCTCCGGCGAGGAGCCGGTGCTGGACAAGCGGTGGATCCAGGTGTGCGGTGTGGACGCCGGGCGCATGAACGCCGCCCGCCGGCGAGGCCTGGGCATGTGCTTCGTGCCCGAGGAACGCCTGGGGCGGGGTGCCGTGCCGCGCCTGACCCTCACCGAGAACATCCTCCTCACCGCCTACCGCCGCAGCATGCTGACCTTCGGCCTGATCCGGCGCCGCGCGGCGCGGCAGTTCGCCGAGGACTGCATCCGGCTCTTCGACGTGAAGTGCGGGGGCGCCTCCTCCGAGGCGAAGTCCCTGTCGGGCGGCAACCTCCAGAAGTTCATCGTGGGGCGCGAGATCCTGCAGGAGCCCAAGGTCCTGGTGCTCGCCCAGCCCACCTGGGGCGTGGACGTGGGCGCGGCCTCCTTCATCCGGCGCCAGCTGCTGGACCTGCGCAACTCCGGAACGGCCGTCCTGGTGGTCTCGGAGGAACTGGACGAGCTCTTCGAGATCTGCGACCGCCTGGTGGTCATCGCCAAGGGGCGCCTCTCCCCCTCCAAGGCCACCTCGGACACCGGGGTCGAGGAGGTGGGCGTGTGGATGAGCGGGATGTGGCCCGATGCGGCCAAGGACAAGGATGAGGCCCCCCATGTGGCTTAAGCTCGAACAGCGTCCCGAACCCTCGCGTACCATGCGCTACCTTTCGCCCTTGCTGGCGGTCGCCCTGATGGTGGCCTCCGGGATGCTGCTCTTCCATTTCCTGGGCAAGAGCCCCATCGAGAGCTTCAAGGTCTTCTTCCTGAACCCCGTGCAGGACAAGTACGGCATCGCCGAGCTCTTCCTCAAGGCCACCCCGCTCATCCTCTGCGCGGTGGGCCTGGCGGTGGGGTTCCGGGGCAACATCTGGAACATCGGCGCCGAGGGGCAGCTCCTCATCGGGGCCCTGGCCGGCGGCGGCCTGGCGCTGCACTTCCACGACAGCCAGAGCGTGCTGCTCCTGCCGGCCATGATCGCCGCGGGCGCCCTGGGCGGCATGGTCTGGGCCGCGATCCCGGCCTTCCTCAAGACGCGGTTCAACGCCAACGAGATCCTCACGAGCCTGATGCTGGTCTACATCGCCGAGCTGGTGGTGAGCTGGCTCGTGCACGGCCCCTGGATGGACCCCGACGGCTTCAACTTCCCCCAGACCCGGCTCTTCCACGAGAAGGCACTCCTGCCCATCATCGTGACCGGCACCCGGCTCAACGCCGCGCTGCTCATCGCCATCGGCGCCCTGATCGTGGGCTGGATCTTCATGAACCGCAGCTTCGCGGGCTACCAGATGAAGGTGGCCGGCCAGGCCGAGAACGCGGGCCGCTACGCGGGCTTCTCGGCCCGGCGCACCGTGTGGATCGGCATGCTGGTGGGCGGCGCCATGGCGGGCATCGCCGGCGTCTCCGAGGTGGCCGGCCCCGTGGGCCAGATCACCGAGCACATCTCCCCGGGCTACGGGTTCGCCGCCATGATCGTGGCCTTCGTGGGGCGCCTTGAACCCATCGGGATCTTCTTCTCGGGGCTGCTCATGGCCCTGCTGTACATGGGGGGCGAACAGGCCCAGCAGTACCTCAACCTGCCCTACTCCATCTCCAAGGTGTTCCAGGGCCTTCTGCTGTTCTTCCTGCTCTGTTCGGACGTGTTCATCACCCACCGCCTCCGCTGGAAGAAATAGGAGCCCGTCATGCAGCCGAGTCTCCTCTCCGCCGTCATCTTCGCCACCCTGGTGGCCGGAACCCCCCTCATCATCACGGCCCTCGGCGAGCTGGTCACCGAGAAGTCCGGCGTGCTCAACCTGGGCGCGGAAGGCATCATGTCCATCGGCGCCGTGGCGGCCTTTGCGGTGACGGTGCACACGGGCAGCCCCCTCCTGGGCGTCCTGGCGGGCATGGGCGCGGGCATGGCCATGGGCCTCATCTTCGCGGTGGCCTCCCTGACCTTCATGGCCAACCAGGTGGCGTCGGGCCTCGCCCTGTCCATCTTCGGGGTGGGCCTGGCCGCCTTCATCGGCAAGCCCTACGAGTCCCAGGCCCTGCCCAGCCGGGAGGCCATCAACGTCCCCCTCCTGCACAAGATTCCCGTCCTCGGGCATGCGTTCTTCGAGCATCAGGCGCTGGTGTACTTCTCCTGGGCCCTGCTCGCGGCCGTGGCCTGGTTCCTGTACCGCAGCCGCACCGGCCTGGTGCTCCGGGCCGTGGGCGAGGCCCCGGTGGCCGCTCATTCGGTCGGCTACAACGTGGTGCGGATCCGCTACATGGCCGTGCTCTTCGGGGGTGCCATGGCGGGCGTCGGCGGGGCCTTCCTTTCCGTGTTCTACACGCCCCTGTGGGTGGAGGGCATGGTGGCCGGGCGCGGGTGGATCTCGCTGGCCCTGGTGGTTTTCGCCACCTGGCGGCCCATGCGCGTCATGATCGGGGCCTACCTCTTCGGGGGCGCCATGATCACCCAGATGTTCGTGCAGGGCTCGGGGATCCACCTGAACATCCCCGCCCAGTTCCTGTCCGCGCTGCCCTACGCCGCCACCGTCATCGTCCTGGTCCTGATCTCCCGCAACAAGAACACCATCCGCCTCAATTCCCCCGCTTCCCTGGGGCAGCCGTTCAGCCCCGAGGCCTGATCCCCCCCCGTGCCGCCCACGCGGCCATCTCCCACTCAACTGGAGGACACACCATGATCTCTCCGAAATCCGTCCTGACCCTCATCGGCGGCGCCGTCGCATCGACGGTCCTGCTGGCCGGGAACCCCACCCAGGTGGGCTTCGTCTACGTGAGCCCCGTCGGGGACGCGGGCTGGACCTACCAGCACGACCTGGGCCGCAAGGAGATGGAGAAGGCCCTCGGCGGCCAGGTCACCACCAAGTTCGTCGAGAACGTCCCCGAGGGCGCGGACGCCGAGCGCGTGATCCGCAACCTCATCACGGGCGGCGCGAACATCGTGTTCACCACCTCCTTCGGCTACATGAACCCCACGGAGAAGGTCTCCCGCGCCTTCCCCGACAAGTTCTTCTTCCATGCCACCGGCTACAAGACCGGGAAGAACATGGGCGTCTACAATGCCCGCTTCTATGAAGGCCGCTACCTCTGCGGCGTCATCGCCGGCAAGATGACCAAGTCCAACGTGGCCGGCTATGTGGCCGCCTTCCCGATCCCCGAAGTGCTCCAGGGCATCAACGCCTTCACCCAGGGCATGCGCAGCGTCAATCCCAAGGCCGAAGTGCGGGTCATCTGGGTGAATGCCTGGTTTGATCCCGGCAAGGAGCGTGAAGCCGCCCTCACCCTGATCTCCCAGGGCGCCGACATGATCACGCACCACACCGACTCCACCGCCGTGGTGCAGGCGGCCGAGGAGAAGCACAAGGCGAACAAGAACATCTACGCCTTCTCCTACCACTCCGACATGAGCAAGTATGGCCCCACCGCCCAGCTCACCGGCACCACGCACCTCTGGGGCGACTTCTACACCAAGGTCGTCAAGGAAGTCATGGCCGGCACCTGGAAGGGCACGAACCTCTGGGGCGGCTTCAAGGAGGGCATGATCAAGCTCGCGCCCCTCAACCCCGCCATCCCCGCCGACGTGAAGGCCCTGGTCGAGAAGGAGCAGAAGGAGATCGCCGGCGGCAAGCGCCATCCCTTCGCGGGCCCCGTCGTGGCCCAGGACGGCAAGGAGAAGGTCGCCAAGGGCAAGAACATGACCGACGCGGAACTGGGCTCCATGGACTACTACGTCCAGGGTGTCGCCTCGACGCTGCCCAAGAAGTAGGACTGCCGAAGTGAAGACCGGCGGATACGTGGGGGTTGGCCTCCACG
>DBME01000155.1:0-4599 GCA_002298155.1 Holophagaceae bacterium UBA706
TTGTTCATGTCGTGGGCGACCCCACCCGCCAGGGTGCCAAGGCTATCCATCTTCTGGGCCTGTTGAAGCTGGTGTTGCAGATCCCGCCGCTCGGCCTCGGCCTGCTTGAGCAGGGAGATGTCCGNNTCCGTGGAAATGCCGCAAAGGCCATAGATCTCACCGCTGTCATCCCGCAGGGGGATCTTGACGGCCCAGAAGGTCCGGGGCCTGCCGTCGGCGGCGTTCAGGTCCCGTTCCTCCCGGGCGACGGTCTCCCCACGCTCGATCACGGGCCGATCGCTGCGCAGGATCTCCAGGACGGATTCGGCGGAGAAGAAGGACCCATCCCCCCGCCCCAGGATCTCGGCCGCCGGCCGCCCGAAGAGCTCGCATACGCTGGGGTTCACGTAGGTGTAGCGGAACTCGCGGTCCTTCATAAAGACACAGGCGTTCACGGAATTGAGGATGTCGCCCAGGCGCTTCTGGCTTTCCCTCAGCGCCTTCTCGCTCTCCTCGAGGGCCCTCTTCTCCTCGGCCAGATCCCGGGTGCGCAGGGCGACCTTGCGGCGAAGCGTCCGGTTCCAGACAAGGATCATGGCAAGGATTCCCAGGAGCGTGGCCGCCAGGGCCCCCAGCAGGAGCCAGAACCTCCGGCTGCCCAGGAATCCCGGGTTGGCCGCGCTGATCCAGCGGTCCCGGATCGCCTGGGACTCGGCCTCCGTTATGGCGCCGAGGCCCTTCTCCAGGATGCCCCGCAGCCGCGTCTCACCCTTGGCGGTGGCCATGGAGAGCTGGATGGGGAGCCCCACCTCGCCCGCCACCTTGAGGTTCGCGATGCCCTTGGTCTGGATCAGGTAGGAGGCCGTGGTGAGGTCGATGACCGCAGCCTCCGTACGGCCGAAGGACACATCGAGAAGGGCCGCCAGATCGTCCGGTGCTTGTTCGGGTTCCAGGCCAGGGTACTTGCGGAGCATGTATTCGGTGACAGCGTAACTCCGCACCAGGGATATCCTCAGCCCCTTGGCGAGATCGCCCTCGCGCAACGAGCCAGACCGGTCCTTGCGCACGATGATCACGTTGGGCACGGTGATGTAGGGCCGCGTGAAGGCGAGGAAGGTCGCCCGCTCCGGCGTTTCCGTCACCGCGTCCACCACCTGGATCTTCCCGCTACGCACCTGCTGGAAGATCTCATGGAGGGTGGGCAGGTCCCGCCGGGTGAACCGGACGCCGAGCTTGGCTTCGAGCAGGGCCACGTGGTCAAGGGCGAGTCCGGCCGGGGATCCGTTCTCGTCAATGAATTCGAAGGGCGCATAGCCCCGGTCCATGCCCAGGATGATGCGGTCCTGGTTGGCCTCAAGCCATCTCCGGTCGTCCGGATCCAGGAGATCCTTGACCGGTCGCCTCCCGCAGGTCAGCAAGGCCAGCAGGACGCCCAACGTTCCGATCAGACGCTTGAACCGGATCAAAATCAGCCCTTTCGAAAACCGGGACACGAGGGGACCTGCCGTTCTTCTCCGATTTGAATTCCTGAGGATCAGCCTAGTCCCATGGAACCGGATTGCCAGACGGAATGTCCCTCGCGGAGGTGGAGCCCGGAGGGCCGCCTTCAACCTCCGCCACCACGCAGTTCCCGTTCCCCACGTAGGACACCCGGTCGAAGGCCTCGAACCGCGCCAGGATGATGCCCCGGCCGTGGTTGTCGAACAGGCGCAGGGGATCGAAAAGGGGGGGGTGGCCGGGGGGGCGCTCATGGATACGTTCAGGTTGTGAACGGAGATTATTTATTTATATTGTATCGTGCCCTGCCGCCCCCACCGTTGAACGTCCCAAGATAGGATCCCCCTTGCGCCAAGGTCTTCGCATCCCATGCCTCCTGGTGGCCTTCGCCGGCACCCTCGCCGCCAAGGAATCCCCCGAAGCCGCCCCCTCCTCCCTGGACCTGCTCGCGGAGCCCCCGGACCTCCTCCGGGACACGGCGGCCATCCTTCGCGCGCCCCTGCACTGGGACCGCACGGACCGGTGGCGGTTCGCCCTGGCGGTGGGAACCGTGACGGCCACCGCCCTCGCCCTGGACCGGCCCGGCCGGGACGCCTTCCTGCGCAACGACAGCGCGGCCCTGCGGAAGACCGCCGAACGCCTGGACCGGTTCGGCTCCAGCTACGCCATCGCCACGGTGGCGGGCATCAGCCTGGCCAGCTGGGCCACCGGCGACGACACGCTGCGCGCCACGGGGACCGACGCCATCTACGCCAGCCTCATCTCCGGCCTCCTGATCACGCCCGCCCTGAAATTCGCCGCCGGCCGGGCCCGGCCCAGCCAGGACCGGGGGCCGGCCCGCTTCCAGCCCGGCGGCGGGTGGGAATCCTTCCCCTCGGGCCACACCACCGAAGCCTTCACGGTAGCCTCGGTCATCGCCGCCCACTATCCCAGCCTCTGGGTGCAGATCCCCGCCTACGGACTGGCCTCCCTGGCGGGCCTGTCCCGCATGGCCCTGGACGCGCACTGGGCCTCCGACGTGGCGGCCGGGGCGATCATCGGCACCACTGTGGGCCGCTTCGTGGTGAACCGGAACGGGCAGGCGCCGGCCGGGCGCCGGAGCCCGCTCCAGGTGACGGTCTCGCCGACCCTGGGCGGGCTTTGCGTCACGGCGCGGTTCTGATCAGTTCCGGAGCACCTCCACGGTCTTGAGGGGCCGGAAGGCCGCCTCGTTCTCGCGCAGGAAGTCCGCGAGCGTCCGCGGTGCGTGCCCCGCGATGCGCTCAACGGTGTCCAGGGCGAGGGCGGTGGTTCCGTTGGCCCGGAACAGGTGGTACAGCGTGATCATCCCCTCCGCCAGCCACGGCTGCATCCCTGCTCCGATCATGGCCTGCCGGGCGGCGCCGTCGGGCACGTTCACGTAGGAGATGCGTCGCCCCAGGTGGCCGCTGAGGAGATCGGCCACCTGCTCGTAGGTGAGGGCCTCCGGGCCGGTGAGTTCATAAATGAGGTTCCCGTGCCCCTCCGTGGTGAGCACCTGGGCGGCCACGTCGGCGATGTCCCGCGCATCGATCCACGGCAGGCGCGCCTCCCCCGCCGGGGCGTAGAGGGTGCTCTCCCGGGCGATGACCGGCCCGAAGAAAAACGACAGGTTCTGCATGAACACCGTGGGCCTCAGCACCGTCCATTCCAGGCCGCTCCGGGCCAGCTGGGCCTCGCAATCCCCGTGGCAGCGCAGCAGGGCCGAGGAGGCCCACGGATTGGCCCCCACGGCGGAGATGCGCACCACCTTGCGCACGCCCTTGGCCTTGGCGGCGGCCAGGAGCTTTTGCTCGACCGCCGGCAGGTCGGGCCGGGGCGTGGTGAGCAGGAACAGCGTCTCCACCTCGGCCAGGGCGTCGTTGAGCGACGCCGGCTTGTCCAGGTCCCCGAGGACCACCTTGGCGCCGCGGCCCTCCAGCTTGGCCGCGGCCTCCCTGCTGCGCGCGAGGACCGTGAACGCCGTCTTCCCCTTTCCGAGGCTGTTGACCAGCTCGGAACCGATCTTGCCCGTGCCACCCGTTACGAGAATCATATGCACTCCTTTTCGCGGTACTGCGGAGGGTTGGATTCCGGCAAACGGGCGCTGTGACGGGCTTTGCCCGGCTCTGCGCCCGGTGGTCCGCGAAGGCAGCGCGAAGACCCTGCCATGATCGAGTAAGGAATGGGAGGTCCCCGCGTGATCCAGATCTATGTCGATGCCGATGCCTGCCCCGTCAAGGAGGAGGTCTTCCGCGTGGCCAAGCGCCACGGCCTGGTGGTGCACGTGGTGGCGAACAGCCGCATCAACCTGCCGCGCGATCCGCTGTTCCGGTCCGTGGTGGTGAGCGGGCGCTTCGACGCGGCCGACGACTGGATCGTCGAGCAGGCGACGACGGAGGACATCGCGGTGACGTCGGACATCCCCCTGGCTGACCGCTGCCTGAAGAAGGGAGCCCGGGTACTGGACCCCAAGGGGCGGCTCTTCACCGAGGACTCCATCGGCGACGCCATGGCGGCCCGGGAGCTGAGCGCCTACCTGCGCGACATGGGCGAGATGGGGGGCGGTCCCAAGCCCTACACGCCCCAGGACCGGTCCCGCTTCCTGGGGGCCTTGGAGAACCAGATCCAGGCGCTGCTCAAGCTCGAACGGCTCCGGCCGGGGGGTGATCCTCCCCGGGCGATCGGCTAGACTGGAGCGCTTTCACGCAGCATCCTCCTCCAGGTTTCATCGCGAAAGGACCCAGCCATGGCCAGAGTCGTCGGAATCGGTGGTGTCTTCCTCAAGGCGAAGGATCCGGACGCTCTGCGCGCCTGGTACCAGCGCCACCAGGGCTTCGACCTCGAGGAATGGGGCGGCGCGATCTTCCCCAGCGATCGGCCCGGCGGGATGACGGTGTGGAGTCTCTTCCCGGACACGTCGGAGTACTTCGCGCCGAGCAAGGCGGGGTTCATGGTGAACTACGTGGTGGAGGACCTGCGCGCGGTCATCGAGGCTCTGCGCTCGGAAGGGTGCGACGTGGATGAGAAGATCGACGAATCCGAGTTCGGGGTGTTCGGGTGGGTGATGGATCCCGAAGGCAACCGGGTCGAGTTGTGGCAGCCGCCTGCGAAGTGAGTGGCGGG
>DBME01000155.1:4657-7852 GCA_002298155.1 Holophagaceae bacterium UBA706
CCGCCCAGGCCCTGCCCGCTGCGCGGACCGAAGCGCTGCGCGCTTCGCGTCCATGGGGGCGCGGTCCCTCCGCATGCAAGCCTGGGGCGGGACCGCGCCCCCATGGCCGTGACGGGCCAGGGCTGAGGGTTCGAGCACATGTGCCCTGGCTCCTCGCCTTGTCGGCACAATCCTGAACGATCAAACATCGTGGCTTCGCGATCCCACAACGATGAAGATTGCGTTGTCCTCCACAACCTGAGGAGACGGGGCGGGACCATCCCTGGACCGGAGCCCGGGCCCGTCTCGGCCCGCGCAGCGGGCAGGGCCTGGGCGGAATGGGTCGGAGCCCAAGCCCCGTCTCCGCGTTGCGCCGAAGCCCTCCGTGCAACTCTGTGCCTCTGCGCAGCTCTGTGTTTGATCAGTTTCTTAAACCTGCCCCAAGGCAAAGGTTCCACCGCACACCAGGAACCTCAAGCCGTCCCCCCTAATTGCGCCAGGAGCCGCTTCAGCGCCGCCCTGACCTTGGCCAGCTCCGGCGCCCGCGGCGCCGACTGAACCCGGCGGGGAGCCTTCACCGGTGCCGCGGGTGCGGCGGGCACGTCCTCCTCCAGCCCCAGGTCCAGCCCCCGGGCCAATTGCCCCGTGAGCAGGAGCTGCCGGCAGTCGCTGACCGTGAGGCCCTCGCGGATCCACCCGTGGATGCGCAGGAGACGTTCCAGCTCGTCCACGTGGTAGTAGCGGAGGTTGCCCCGGCTCCGGCGCGGCTGGATCTCGGGAATCACGGACTCCCAGTAGCGGAGGTCCTTGGGACTCACCCCCACGCGCTTGGCGGCCTCGCCGATCTTCATCCAGACCCGTTCCATCAGGAGTCTCTCGCCTCGATGCCCAGGGCCTTCAGGCGCTTGTACAGGTTCGAGCGGTCCAGGCCGAGACGTTCGGCCACCCGCGTCATGTTGCCGTTCTGGAGCTTGAGCTCGCGCTGGATGTAGGCGCCCTCGAACCAGTCACGGGCGTCCTTCAGGCTGGGGAACTCGGGGAAGGAGAAGGGATCGGGCTCGGTGAGGTGGCGCACCGCCAGGGGCCCCAGGTCCCGGGTGGAGATCTCCGAACCCCGGGCGAGGATCACCGCCCGCTCCATGAGGTTCTTGAGCTCGCGCACGTTGCCCGGCCAGTCGTGGCGCAGCAGCGTCTCCCGGGCGTCGGGGCTGAGGCTGCGGGGGGGGCGCCCGTACTTGCGGGCGATGCGCGAGATGAAGGCCTCGGCCAGGGCGATGAGCTCCTCGGAACGCTCCCGCAGGGGCGGCAGGCGCAGCGGCACCACCGCGAGACGGAAGAACAGGTCCTCCCGGAACCGCCCGGCCTTGATCTCCTCGGGCAGGTCCTTGTTGGTGGCGGCGATGATGCGCACGTCCACGCTCACGGCCCCGCCGCCGCCCACGGGCTCGATGCGGCCCTCCTGCAGGGCGCGGAGCACCTTGGCCTGGGTCTTGAGGGACATGTCGCCCACTTCGTCCAGGAAGAGGGTGCCCAGGTGGGCCTCCTTGAACTTGCCCTTCTGGTCCCGCACGGCGCCGGTGAAGGCGCCCTTGATGTGCCCGAAGAGCTCGGACTCGATCAGTTCCTCGGGAATGGCCGCGCAGTTCACTTCCACGAAGGGGGCCCGGGCCCGGGGGCTGCGGTCGTGGATGAGGCGCGCCACCTCCTCCTTGCCGCTGCCGTTCTCGCCCATGAGGAGCACGCGGCCCTCGGTGGGGGCCACCAGGTCCAGGTCCGACAGGAGCCGGCGCATGGCGGGGCTCTCCGCCTGGAAGAACCGGTCCTGGTCCACCTCCCGGTGGAGGCGGATGTTCTCCTCCTCCAGCCGCCGCTGCTTGAGGGCGTTGGCCACCACCAGCAGGAGGCGGTCCAGGTCCACGGGCTTTTCCAGGAAGTCGAAGGCTCCCAGCTTCGTGGCCTGCATGGCGGTGTCGATGTTGCCGTGGCCGGAGATCATGATCACCGGCAGCTCGGGGCGGAGCACCTTGGCCTGCTTGAGGGTCTCGAGGCCGTCGATCCCTGGGAGCCATACGTCCAGGAGCATCAGGTGGATGCCTTCGCCGTCGGCCTGTTGCAGGAGATCCAGGGCCTGCTCCCCGCGCTCAGCCTTGAGGACGCCGAAACCTTCCTCCGCCAGGGATTCTCCCAGCGAACGGCGGATTCCGGGCTCGTCGTCCACGATGAGGATGGTGGTGAGGGGGCGCATGAATAGAGCGTATCCGACCTTCCGGCCCCGGGGCATGGCAACATGGAATCCGGAGACGTCATATGCTCGTGGATTCCCACTGCCACCTCACGGGCAGCTACCTGGGAGAGGATCAGCTCGAGGAAGTGCTGGAGCGGGCGCGCACCGCCGGCGTGGACGGCATGGTGGCCGTGGGCTGCAACCTGGACGACTCCCGCCTGGTGCTGGCCCTGGCCCAGCGCCTGCCCCGCCTCCGGGCCTCCCTGGGGGTCCACCCCCACGACGCCCGCACCTGGGACCCCCTCACCGGGGACGCCCTGGCCGCCCTCCTGGCGGACCCCGCCGCGCGGTTCGTGGGGGAGACCGGCCTGGACTGGCACTACGACCTGAGCCCCCGGGACGTGCAGGAGACGGTCTTCCGGGCGCAGATCCGCCTGGCCCGCGCCCTGGGCAAGCCCCTCATGATCCACACCCGGGAGGCCCCGGAGGCCACCCTGGCCATCCTCGCCGAGGAGGGCGCGGACCGGGTCGGAGGCATCATCCACTGCTTCAGCGAGGACAAGGCCTTCGCCGCTCGGGCCCTGGACCTGGGCTTCCACCTGAGCTTCTCGGGCATCGTCACCTTCAAGAACGCCCGGGCCGTCCAGGAGGTCGCCGCCTGGGCCCCCCTGGACCGCATCCTCGTTGAGACGGATTCCCCTTACCTGGCCCCGGTGCCCTTCCGGGGCAAGGCCAACGAGCCGGCCTACGTCACCCATGTGGCCGCCCAGGTGGCCTANNCTGGGACGGCTACCGCGACGCCAAGGCCATCAAGATCAAGCGCGCCACCTTCCGCTTCATTTCCGACCCGGCCGCCCAGGTGGCCGCCCTGCGGGGCATGACCCCCAAGGCCCTGGCCGACGCCACCACACGCAACCTGGAGGCCCTGTGCGGCTGGTCCCCTTCCTCCTGAGCGCCGTCCTGGCCGCCCAGACCCCCGGCAAGCTCCCCTG
>DBME01000217.1:0-10629 GCA_002298155.1 Holophagaceae bacterium UBA706
GGGCGCCTCGGCCTTGGGCTCGGGCGCGGGGGGCGGGGGCGGGGGAGGCGCGACGGTGGTGCGGTTGCCGCCCCACCGGTAGCCCAGGCCCAGGAGGGCTTGCATCTCGGAGCGCGTGGTGACGGTTTCAACCCTCACGCCACGGCCTTCGAGCGTCGCCAGGAAGTTCTCGCCCAGGTTGACCTGGACCCCGACGCCGACGGCATAAGCCAGACGGGTCGTGGACTCGGCCTTGCCGGAGAAGGGGGGCGAGGTCCGGCCCGCGCCCACGCCGGCCCTGAGGAAGGGCACGACCAAGGTGCTGGAGTTGTCGAAGCAGTAGAGCGCCGAGACGAGGCCCTGATTCTCGCGCCCATGGGAAACGCCAATGGGATCGTTCTTGGGGGAGAGGGTGGCCCTCAGGGCGGAAATCTCCACGCCCCACGAGTTGGTGAGCCACATGCCGGCGCCGCCGCCGTAGCCGGCGATGCCTTCGAACTGGTTCCCGCCGGGAATGATGTAGCCCCCCTGGACCTGCACCCACTTGGTGCCTTCCTGGGCGGACAGGACGCTTGCAGCGGCCGTCACGAGTAACGCCAAAGCCGTTATTTTCAAGGGCACCTCCTCTGGATCAAAAAGGAATTTGTAGGAAATAGACTAGATCCACTCAGGGTGGTGTCAACGGATTTTTTTGATAACGCAAAGGATAGAATGCAGTTGGAGGGCGACGGATGCTTACCCGGAATGAGGCGTGGAACGTGGTGTGCGAGTGGACGGGGTCGGAGCGGCTGCGCATCCATGCCAGGGGCGTGGAACTGGTCATGGAGGACCTGGCCCGCCGCCTCGGGGAGGATCCCGCCCTGTTCGGCCTCGCCGGACTCCTGCATGATGCCGACTACGACCGGTGGCCGGAGGAACACCCCCACCGGGTGGTGGCCTGGCTGGAGGAACGGGGGGAGACGGCGCTGGCCCGGGCCGTGGCGTCCCATGCGTCCGAACGCACCGGGATCCATCCGGAGGCCCTGCTGGAACGCGCCCTGGTGGCCTCGGACGAAGTCACCGGTTTCGTCATGGCCTGCGCCCTGGTGCGCCCCCAGCGCACGGAAGGCCTGGAACCGCGCAGCATCCGGAAGAAGATGAAGACCCCCGCCTTCGCCGCGGGCGTGAACCGGGAGGAGGTGACCGAAGGCTTCCGGCGGCTGATCGAAGTCATCGGCGGCACCGAGGACGAGCATTTCCAGCGTGTGGTGGACGTGCTCCATGCCAACCGGGGCGAATTGGGGCTTTAGAATCCGTGGACGTCCGGGAGGGTGGAGAGGAAGGGTTCGCCGCAGCCTTTGAAGCGGGCCCACTCCTTCTCGATGCGGTCGGGGTAGATGATCCGCGCCATGATGAGGCCGGCGATCATGGAGCCCAGCATCAGGAAGATGCCGAACACGGCCAACCCGCAGGTCTCGGTCGCCCCCCCGGCGACGGCCATGGCCAGGCCCAGGAGGGAACCGATCCAACCGATGGTGATGCCCAGGTTGCGACGCTTGTTATGGTCGGCGCAGAGGGCGGGGTTGACATCTGCCTGCTTGCGGACGATGAGCGCCACGATGATGTAGATGAGGGGGCTGAGGAGGGCGAGGAGGTAGATGGCTGGATGGTGCCAGTAGGCCTTGCGGACCTTGGCCGGGGCGCTGGCGGGCAGGTTGCACTTCACGCACCGGGCGGGGAACTGGCCGCCCCGGGATACCACCACCATGTTCCGGTCCCGCCAGAGGCCGGCACCGGTAGAGCCGGCCAGGGGCGCGGAGGGGGGGGCGAAGGGGTTGTGGGTTTCGGCCATGGCAGGCTCCGAAGAAGGGAATGGACTGCGGAATTGTCAGGGGGCAGGGGGATTAAGAAAGCCTATCTAGGGTTGGGGTGGTATGCCCAACCCTTTTACGTCAACGTAGGACCATCCGGATGCTACGCGAACGTCCTCCGAGGAGAGCCCCATGGTCCAGGTCGTGCCCGCTGATATCGATATCGCCCGTGACGCCAAGATGCTGCCCATCGAGGCGATCGCGGCCAGACTGGGCATCCCCGACGAGCACCTGGAGCGGTACGGGCGGAGCAAGGCCAAGATCTCCATGGCCTTCTTCAAGGAGGTCCAGGACCGCCCCCAGGGGCGCCTCATCCTGGTCACGGCCATCACGCCCACGCCCGCCGGGGAAGGGAAGACCACGACGACCATCGGGGTGACCGACGCCCTGAACGCCCTGGGCCACCGGGCCTCCCTGTGCATCCGCGAACCCTCCCTGGGGCCCTGCTTCGGCATCAAGGGCGGCGCCGCCGGAGGCGGCTACGCCCAGGTGGTGCCCATGGAGGAGATCAACCTCCATTTCACGGGCGACTTCCACGCCATCGGCGTGGCCCACAACCTGCTCTCGGCGGTCATCCACAACCACCTCAACAGCGGCAACGCCCTGGGCATCGACCCCCGCAGGATCGTCTGGAAGCGGGTCATGGACATGAACGACCGGTCCCTGCGCCAGATCGCCATCGGCCTGGGCGGCATCGCCAACGGGGTGCCCCGGGAGAGCGGGTTCGACATCACGGTGGCCTCGGAGGTCATGGCCGTCTTCTGCCTTTCGGAATCCCTCACCGAGCTCAAGGAGCGCCTGGGCCGGATGGTGGTGGCCTACACCTACGACCGCAAGCCCGTGGTGGCCTCCCAGCTCAAGGTCCACGGCGCCATGGCCGCGCTGCTCAAGGAGGCCATCAAGCCCAACCTCGTGCAGACCCTCGAGAACAGCCCCGCCCTGGTCCACGGCGGCCCCTTCGCCAACATCGCCCACGGGTGCAACAGCGTGATCGCCACCAAGCTCGCCCTGCGCCTGAGCGACTACGTGGTGACGGAGGCGGGCTTCGGCGCGGACCTGGGCGCCGAGAAGTTCGTGGACATCAAGTGCCGCCAGGCCGGGCTGGCGCCGGACGCCGTCGTCCTGGTGGCCACCGTGCGCGCCCTGAAGATGCATGGCGGCGTGGCCAAGACCGACCTGGGGGCGCCGGACGCCGGGGCCGTGCGCAAGGGCCTGCCCAACCTCATGAAGCACATCGAGAACATCAAGGCCTGGGGGCTCCCGGTGGTGGTGGCGATCAACGCGTTCACCTCGGACACCTTCGAGGAGATGAACGTCATCCAGGAGGCCTGCGCCGAGGTGAACGTCAAGGCCGTGCGCGCCCGGCACTGGGCGGAAGGGGGAAAGGGCGCCATGGAACTGGCCGAGGAGGTCGTCTCCCTCACCCAGGGCCGCAAGGCCCAGCTGCAGTTCACCTACCCGGCGGACCTGTCCCTGTGGGAGAAGGTCAGGACCATCGCCGAGCGCGTCTATGGGGCCGACGAGATCATGGCCGACACCAAGGTCCGCAAGAAGTTCCAGGACCTGGAGGCGGCGGGCTACGGGAAGCTGCCCGTCTGCATGGCCAAGACCCAGTATTCCTTCTCCACCGATCCCCTCCTGCGGGGCCGGCCCCGCCACTTCCACCTGCCCATCCGGGACGTGGACGTGTCCGCCGGGGCGGGGTTCGTGGTGGTGCTCACCGGAGACATCATGACGATGCCCGGGCTGCCCAAGGTGCCGTCCGCCGAAGCCATCGACATCGACGAGGACGGCAACATCACGGGCCTCTCCTGATCCTGTCCCCCGCCCGTCCGGACTGCCACGGACCCGCTGGATTCCCCGACGGGACCTGCTAGGATCGGGGCTCCGGTCCCGCCGGGGCGGGACGGGCCACAACGCACAGGGGGAAGGGCATGAGCTTCGACGGCATCTGGAACGTGACGGTGGAATCGCCCATGGGGGAGCAGCCCGTGAAGCTGGAGATCTCCACCGAGGGCGGCGTGATCAAGGGCACGGCCTCCCTGGGAAGGGACACGTCGCCCTTCCTCGACCCCGTCCTGGAGGGCGACCGTCTCCGCTGGAAGGTGGAGATCTCCAAGCCCATGAGCATGACCATCGCCTTCGACCTCACGCGCGACGGCGACACCGTGAAGGGCACCGCCAAGCCCGGATTCTTCCCCGCCGGCGCCGTAAAGGGCGAGCGAGCTTAGGTTTCGGGGAAGAACATGTGCTGGCATTCCGGGCAGATCCCGTGCGTGAAGTTCGCCCTGGATCTCGCCTGGATGTAGTTCTCGATGCGGGTCCAGGAGCCGTCGTCGTCGCGGATCTTCTTGCAGTGCGCGCAGATCGGCAGGATGCCCTTGAGCCTGCGGTTCTCCCGCGCCAGCCGCTCGCGCTCCTGGGCCTTGCGGAGCACCAGCACCACCTCGCGCGGGTTGAAGGGCTTGGGCAGGTAGTCGTCNNCCTGCTTGCGGGCGGTGATGTCCTTGGAGATGCAGACCACCGACGTGACGCGTCCCTGGTCGTCCAGGATCGGTTTGACGGACGTGATGTAGAACGTGTCGCCCGCGGGGGTGGGCACCCGCACGTCGAAGACGATCGGCTCGGCGGTGGCGAAGGCCTTGCGCACCACCGTCATGCGCTTCTCGGCTTCTTCGGGGGAGAAGAGGTCGAAGATCCGCCGGCCGATGACCTCCTCCGGCTCGAAGCCGAAGGCCCGGGAGAAGCGGCGGTTCACATACCGGTAGGTGCCGTCCTCCAGGATGCAGAAGATGGGATCCGTGGATTCGTCCAGGACGATCTCCAGGACGTCGAGCTTGCGGAGCCGTGCGGCGACGTCGGCTCCAGCGCCGTCACGATGTTCACCGGACTCGGGGGCAGGGGGAAGGGGCATGGGGAACCGGAGGAATGGGAAAGAATAGCTTGAGAGCCGGGAATTGCACAAAAAGGTTGGAGGAATTCGGACCCCCGGGATTCCGGGGCACCTGGACATAAACGCATAGTCTTGCGAGGCGTATACCGAGCCAGAACGCGACTTCCTACTGGCCCGGCCCGGGGACCACCTCACCGGCAGCCTCCTTTTTCCTGTCCCCCTCCAGGCGCATCCATGCGAAGACTCCTCCTCCTGCTGGTGCTGAGCCTCGTCCAGGGCGCCGGAAGCGTGCTCTGCGGCCAGGACGGGGGCNNGCCTCGATCATGCCCCCGTCCTGCGCGGGGACCTCAGCGATCCGGCTTGGGCGAAAGCCAAGCTCGCCACGGGCACCTTCCTCTCCTACAACCCCGTTCGGGGGAACGCGCTGCCCCAGGCCACGGACGTGTACATGGCCTACGACGCCGAGCACCTCTACTTCGGCTTCTACTGCCACGACACAGAGCCGGACAAGATCAAGGCCGTGCTCAGCAAGCGGGATGACCAATGGGCTGACGACTGGGTGGGCTTCTCCCTGGACACCTTCGGGACCCAGCACAACGCCCTGCATTTCTTCGTGAACCCCCTTGGGGTCCAGGGGGACGCCCTGGATTCCGTGAACGGCGGGGAGGACTCCTCGCCGGACTGGGTCTGGGAATCCCATGCCATGCGGCAGCCTGACGGCTACACCGTCGAGATCAGCGTGCCGCTCAAGAGCATCCGGTTCCGGAGCGGCCAGGACGTGCGCATGGGCGTGCTGTTCTGGCGGCGCATCAGCCGCCTGGGCCTCAGCGGCTCGTGGCCCGGGATGCCTCCGGGCCAGTGGGTGTACCAGAACCATGCCGCCCTGCGCTTCGACAAGCTGGATGCGCCGCTGCGCCTGGAGGTGCTGCCCGCGGTCACCTTCGCCCGGGACGAGAAGCAGGTCCGGCCCGGCCAGTGGCAGCGCACCGACAGGACCAACGCCGGAATCGGCGTCAAGGTCGGACTCACGTCCTCGGTCACCGCGGACCTGACCTGGAAACCCGACTTCAGCCAGGTGGAGAGCGACGCCTTCCAGTCCGAGGTCAACCAGCGCTACCCGGTGTTCTACGCGGAAAAGCGCCCCTTCTTCATGGAATCCATGGGGATCTTCAGCCTGGCGGGGGCGGGCAACAACGACTCCAACATGCAGGTGCCCGTGCACACCCGGCGCATCGTGGACCCGCTCTGGGGCGCCAAGATCACCGGAGACACCGGCCCGGTGTCCTTCGGCGTGCTGGCCTCCGGCGACCGTTTCCCGGGCCAGGCCTGGGAGGGCGAGGTGAACCCGGACCTGGGCAAGCGCGCCGTGTTCTCCATCGGGCGGGCCCTCTACGGTTTCGGCCGCGGCAGCTACGTGGGCATGATCTACAGCGGGCGCGAGTTCGACGGCACCTACAACCGGGTGGGGGGCGCCGATTTCTCCCTGCAGTGGGACGGGCGCCACACCCTCCAGGGCTACGCCCTCCAGACCTGGTCCACGGCCCCGGGCGCAACGGCGCCCACGGAGGGCGAAGGCCACCTGCTGTCCTACAGCTACAGCTCCAAGCCCTTCGACCTGGCGGTGGGATCGGAACATTACGGCCGCGATTTCCGAATGGACACCGCCTTCTACAACCGCACCGGCATCGACCAGGAGACGCTCTACCTGGGGCCCAACTTCTATCCCAAGCTCTCCTGGGCCCCCTGGCTGCAGAAGGTCAATCCCTTCCTCTTCGGGATCTACCTGCGCGACAACGTCACGGGGCTTACGGACTACGTGGGGGTGGCGGCGCTGCGGATCAACACCGACCGGGGCGGCTCCTTCCGGGTGGACCTCCAGCGGCACCGCGAGGGGTGGATGGGGCGGTACTTCCACAGCACGGTGTACCGCTTCCAGGGCGGCGCCCAGGCTACGAGCTGGCTCAACGTGGCCGCCGCGCTGAAGTTCTCGGACGACATCTACTACGACTCGCCCACCCCCTACCAGGGCCATGTCGTCAGCTACAGCCTGGACACGACGGTAACGCCCACCGACGGCCTGAGGCTGGTCTTCAACCTCTACCGCTCCATCATGAAGGACCCTGAAACCGGGGCCCAGGTCTACGACGTGAAGACCGCGAACACCCAGCTCGCCTACCAGTTCAACGCGAACTTCTTCCTGCGCGCCGCGGCCCGCATCGACACCTGGCGGCACCGCCTGCTCACGGACTACCTGGCCTCCTTCACGCTCATACCCGGGACCGTCCTCTTCGTGGGCTACGGGGAGGTGATGGACAAGGCGCAGTGGCAGGACACCCAGTGGGAGCTCCGTGGCCGCGATTACGTCGTCATGAACCGCGGATTGTTTTTCAAGGTGAGCTACCTCTGGCGGAACTAGGCAGGCCGAAACCAGGGGAACTCCAAGGGGTTAGGCCGCATACTTGATGCGTCCCCGCCTTCCTGGAAGAACCATGAATCGACTGTTTCTCGGATCCGCCCTCGTGACCACCTTGGCCCTGGGGTGCGCGCACGCGCCCGTCTTCAACTACGACGTGTCGCCCAATTGGCGGCCCGCGGCCGCGGCTTCGGTGGCGCTGGACCCGCGCGAGCTGGTTTGGAACGTGGCCGGCCAGCGCATGGTGGGAGCCGGCCCCTTCCGGCCCGCCGTCGTCCAGTCGATCAAGGCCAAGGGCTACCACTTCGTGGACGCGCCCCAGGCGGACCTGTGGGTGCACATCGTCGTCATGTCCCCGGTTGGCGGGAACACGAGGACCATCATGCCCTCACGGGAGGGCCGGACCGGGGATGGCATGCGGGGCGGCGCCCACGGCATGCGGGGAGGGCCGGCCGGAAGCGGCGGCTTCCCCAGCCAGGACCGGGCCTACGTGGGGGAGGAACCTGCCTCGGGGGTCACCCTGGTCGTGGAGCTGGTGGAGCGCGCCAATCTGAAGACCTGTTGGTACGGGAGCGTCGAGATCCCCCCCGCCAAGCCGGGTTCGCCCGATGACCTGGCTCTGGAGGAATGGGTCCGGCGCCTTCTCCTGCCGTTGCCCGGGGCGAACCCCTAGCGTGGATTCCGGGCCGGTTTCGTGGTCCAATCTCCCGGGTGGGGCGGCCGTGGCAGGTCCGCCCGAATCACGGTCAATCATCCAGAAGAGGCCCGCTTGACGAATACCAGCCCAGCATCGGGAAAAATCCTGCTCATCGACGACCTGGCGATCTTCCGCCGCCTCCTGCCGCCCCGCCTGGGGACGCTGGGGGCCCGCGTGGAGGGCGTGGCCAACGTCGAGGAGGCGCGGGCGTATCTGGCCGAGAAGCTGCCCGACCTGATCCTCCTGGACGTCATCCTGCCGGGCGTGGACGGTTTCACCTTCTGCCGGGAACTCAAGGCCGACCCGAGGCTGCGGGAGGTCCCCGTGGTGATGCTCACGGACCTCACGAACAATGCCCGCGACCGGAGCCTCGAGGCCGGGGCGGACGACTACATGCCCAAGCGCATCGACGACTCCGTCATGCGCATCCGGGTGAACCTCCACCTGAACCTGGCCGAGCTGCGCCGGAGGTCCCCGGCGCGCTACAAGCCCCAGGCCATGTCCGTGCTCCTGGCCACCGCCGCGCCCAGCCTCAGGGTCCAGCTGCCGGCCCAGTTCTCGCAGGACGGCCATGCCACGCGCACGGTGGATTCCTTGGCCAATGTGGCGGCGAAACTCCATCCCGCGGACAACCTGCTGGTCATCGACATGGACCTGGGCCTGGAGGCCATCCACGAGGCCCTGAGCCAGGTGCGCATGGATCCGGTCACGGCGAAGCTGTCGGTGCTCCTCCTGGGCGCCAAGGAGCAGTTCCACCACCTGCAGGGCATCGAGCACATGGTGGATGACGTGCTGTGGAAGCCCCTGAACGCCCAGGTCACCCGCCAGCGCCTCAGCTACCTCCAGGAACTGGGGCACAGGTCCATGGCCCACCTCTAGGGGCTATAATTAAATCATTCCGGCCTTGCTTCAGACGCCGCGAAGGCCTCGAAGCCAGGGCCAAGGCCGCCGTGGGGAAGGGATTCAGGGCCGCCCGGTCCGGGGCCTTCCTCTCCGGTTCACGGAATTTGCCGACAGTCGAGCGGGCAGGTGCTGCCTCTGCGGTTGCCCGAGGCCGTACGGGGAGGGGCGGTGCTGAACAAAAATTAAAGAAGCGCCAAATGCACTGTCATGACAAACCTACTTGGCCCGGGAGCTAAAATAACAACGGCTTGAATCTCGCGGGCAGTCCGGCGGCGGAGCCAGGCAGGAACCGCATTCCAGGAGTCACTCTGAGCACCCCTCCAGGCAGCGATTTAGCGATCATCTCGCCCACGCGACGGCTGTACCAGGTGCAGCTGGCTTCGCTGATGGTCATGATGGTCAGCTGGATCAACAGTCTGGCCGCCCACGCGCTATCGGTGAACCTCCTGGTGTTCCCCGGCATGCTGCTGCTGATCACGGCGCTGTGGATGACCCGCCGGGGGCGGATCCGCCTGGCCACCAACCTCACGCTGGGGACCATCACGGTGGTGGTGACGGCGATCCTCTGGATGTACCACGGTGTGCGGGATTCGGCCGTCCTCGCCCTGCCGGGCATCCTGGTCTTCGCGGCCATCCTGGGCGGTACACGGCTTTTCTTCATGCTCCTGACGTTCATGGTGGTCAACGTGGGCCTCCTGGTGGCGGGCAACGTCTACGGCTGGCATCCCCAGGTGGTGGGCAGCACGGGGTGGCCGACCTTCCTGAACATGGCCAGCGTGCTCATCGGCACGGGCTTCGGCGTGTGGCTCCTGTCCCGGGATCTGCGGAGGACCCTCCGGAAGCTGGAGGAGGAGAACCACCGGGTCCGCCAGTCCCAGGCCCACATCGACTTCCTGGCCAACTACGACCCCCTCACGGGGCTGCCCAACCGCATCCTGGGCCGGGACCGCCTGGTGCAGGCCGTGTCCCAGTCCCGGCGGAACGGGCACTGCGCGGCCCTCCTACACCTCGACCTGGACAATTTCCGCACCATCAACGACTCCCTGGGGCATCAGGCGGGCGACCAGCTCATCGTGGACGCGGGCCTGCGCATCGCCAAGGCCCTCCGCCCCTCCGACACCCTCTGCCGCCAGGGCGGCGACGAATTCCTGATCGTGGTGGTGGACCTGGAGACCGGCGAGGACGCCGCCATGGTGGCCAACCGGGTCCTGACCGCGCTGGAGGATCCTTTCCGGGTGCGGGAACTGGACATGAACGTCACCGCCTCCATCGGCATCGCGCTCTTCCCCGACGACGGCCAGGACTTCGAGGCGCTGCTCCAGCGGGCCGACACGGCGATGTACCAGGCCAAGGCTGCGGGGCGCAACGCCTTCCGGTTCTTCGACGCAGCCATGAACACCGTCATGATGGAGCACATCCACCTGGTGTCCGGCATGCGCCTGGCGCTGGAACGCGACGAGTTCGTCCTGCACTACCAGCCCCAGTTCGAGCTGGCCACGGGACGCATGATCGGCGCCGAGGCCCTCATCCGCTGGCGGCATCCGGAACTGGGCCTGGTCCCCCCGGGCACGTTCATTCCCGTGGCCGAGAAATCCGGGCAGATCGGGGAGATCGGCAAGTGGGCCCTGTGGGAGGCCTGCCGTCAGGCCCGGATCTGGCGCGACCAGGGCATGCAGCTCATCATGTCGGTCAACCTCTCGCCGGTGCAGTTCCGCAGGGACGACCTCGAACTCTCCATCCACAACGCCCTCGAGGAGAACGGCCTCCCGGCCTCGTGCATCGAACTGGAGCTCACGGAATCCATGCTGATCGAGGATTCCCCGGCCCTGGCCCAGAAGCTGCGCAACCTGCGGGCCATGGGGCTGAGCCTTTCCATCGACGACTTCGGCACGGG
>DBME01000217.1:10635-14068 GCA_002298155.1 Holophagaceae bacterium UBA706
AGATCGACCAGTCCTTCATCCGCCGCACCAGCCAGAACCGCCAGGACGAGGCCATCGTCCGCGCCATCATCCAGATGGCCAAGAGCCTGCAGCTGGGCACCGTGGCCGAGGGCATCGAGGACCAGGCCACCCTGGAGCGCGTCATCGAGCTGGGGTGTGATCTGGGCCAGGGCTTCCTGTGGTCCAAGGCGCTGCCGCCGGCGGAATTCGAAGCCTACGCCAAGGGGCGCTGACCGGTCGCTTCCACCCTGACGGTGAAATGAGAAAATTATGCCATCGGCCCCTGGGTCTTGGCTCCGGCACCTATGCGTTTGGGGCCTCCCATAATCGTTCCCCGAATATTTTTATTGCAGCCCGCCCCGCCCCGGCCACTATCAATTACCACCTATGATCCAGATGCCTTGGTTCTCCTCCTCGAAGACCCGCCAGCGCATGGTGGGCTACCTCGGCCTCACCGCCGCGGTGTTCGTCCTCGCCTTCGCCGGGATCGCCCTGACGCGGGAATCCGGGCGGGTTGCCTCCATCTGGCTGGCCAACGGCATCGTCGTGCTGGCCCTGCTCAAATCGCCCCAGCGGTTGTGGCCCGGTTGGCGNNGCCAACCTGGCCCACCATGACACCACCTGGCTGGGCGCGGTCCTGAGCCTCTGCAACTCCGTGGAAGTGCTCCTGGCGGGCCTCCTGTACCGGTGGCTGAGGCCGGACCGGGAGACGGATATCGCCCGGCTGGGCAACCTGTTCCTCTTCATGGGGGTCGGGGGGCTCGTGGCTCCGGCCTGCTCGGCGGGGCTGGCGGCCCTGATCATGCACTCCCAGATGGGCTTTCCCTTCGCGAAGGTCTTCTGGACCTGGATGCTGGCCGACTCCCTGGGGCTCATGATGCTGGTGCCGCTGCTGGCGGGGACCACCGGGAGGGAGTTCCGGGACCTGCTCGGGCATCGCATGCGCATGGAGTTCCTCGGGTCGATGCTGGTGATCCCCCTGGCCACCATGGCCGTCATCCATGGGCATGCATCCTGGATCTTCCTGCTTAGCCCGCTGTTCCTGTGGGCCGTGTTCCGGTTCGGCTTCGCGGGGGTGGCCACGGCGATCTTCCTGACGGCCCTCAGCGGCGTCGCCATGCTCCTGGTGGACTTCCGCGCGGGGCGCGTGCCGGATTTCCGCACCGCGGTGGCCTTCCTCCAGTTCTTCCTGTTCGTGAAGGTGGTGGTCTTCCTGCCCATCGGCGGGCTGGTGAAGGCCCTGCGGGAAAGCGAGGCGCAGCTCCGGCTGATCTTCGAGAAGGCCCCCATCGGGATGGCCATCATGGAGTCCACCTCGGGACGCTTCCTGTCAGGCAACCCGCGGATGGCGGAGATCCTCGGCGAATCCCTGGACCAGCTCCATGGCCGCACCTTCCAGGACTATACCCACCCAGACCACCTGGAGGCGGATCTGGCCTCGGTGCGGGCCCTGGCGGAAGGCCGCTGTTCGGAAGTGGAGAAGGTGAAGCGCTACCTCCATCCCTCGGGCCGCCCCGTGTGGGCCCGCCTGAAGATGGTGAGGCTGCCCGACGTGCCGGGCCAGCCCCCGCGGCACCTCTCCCTGGTGGAGGACATCACCGCCGCGACCCTGGCCACCGAGGACAAGCTCCAGGCGCTGGACCGCCTGGAGAAGATCACGGAACGGGTGCCCGGCGTGGTGTACCAGTACCGCCTGAACCCGGACGGCACCTCCGGCATGCCCTACGCCAGCGACGCGCTCTACGACATCTACCACGTCAGCCCCTGGCAGGTGCGCGAGAGCGTCGAGGCCATCAACGCGGTCCACCATCCCGAGGACCATGCCGGCATCCTCGCCTCCATCCAGGCCTCGGCGGCCACCCTCAAGCCCTGGAAGCACAGCTACCGGGTCCAGTTCGAGGACGGGACCGTCCGGGATCTCTACGGGGATGCGGTGCCGGAACGGGAGCCGGACGGGTCCATCCTCTGGACCGGCTTCATCGCCGACATCACCGAACGCCGGCAGATGGAAACACGGCTGGCCCAGTCCCAGAAGATGGACAGCCTGGGCGTCCTGGCCGGGGGCGTGGCCCACGACATGAACAACGTCCTGGGCGCCATCCTGGGCATGGCTTCCACGCAGATCGAGGCCACCCCCGAGAACACGCCGGCCCACCGCGCCCTGGGCACCATCATCAAGGCCGCCGAGCGCGGCGGCAGGGTGGTGCGGGGCCTGCTGAGCTTCGCCCGGCGGAGCCCGGCCCAGGAGCAGGAGGTCAACATCAACGACATCCTCCGGGAGGAGGTGCACCTCCTGGAGCGCACCACCCTGGCCAAGGTGGCCCTGGAACTGGATCTCGCCCCCGACCTGCGCGCCATGCGCGGGGATGGCAGCGCCCTGAACTACGCTCTGATGAACCTCTGCGTGAACGCGGTGGACGCCATGCCGGACCAGGGGAAACTCATCCTGCGCACCCGCAACCTCGACGGCGACCGCATCGAGGTGCAGGTGGAGGACAACGGCGCGGGCATGCCTCCGGAGGTGCTGGAGCGGGCCCTGGACCCCTTCTTCACCACCAAGGCGGATGGGAAGGGCACGGGGCTGGGCCTATCCCTGGTCTACAGCACCGTGAAGGCCCACCAGGGAACCCTGGACATCCAGAGCGAGCCCGGCAAGGGCACCTGCGTGCGCCTCACGTTCCCCGCCCTGGCGGGCGTGCCCACCGATGATGGCCTCCAGGTCCAGTCCGGCCCCCTGCGTTCCGCCGTGGGGTTGAAGGTGCTCCTGGTGGACGACGACGAACTCATCCGCAGCTCCATGGAATCCGTCCTGGAGGCCCTGGGCCACACGGGGATCCTGGCCTCCAGCGGCGAGGAGGCCCTGGCGCTGCTGGAGAGGGGCACCACCCCCGACCTGGTGGTCCTGGACATGAACATGCCCGGCATCGGCGGCGCCGGCACCCTGCCGCGGATCCGGGCCCGGTGGCCACGGCTGCCCGTTCTCCTGGCCACGGGGCGCGCCGACCAGGCGGCCCAGGACCTGGTGGACGCCCACGCGGTGGCCTCGCTCCTTTCCAAGCCCTTCAGCATCCGGGAATTCCAGGAATCCCTGGAGGGGCTGGCGCGGAGACATTGACGGAATCGACCTTCCCTTCGCAGGTCCGATGCGGTAGGTTTCATCTCCAGACGGCCACCCGGACATCCCGGACGAGGAGTTCCCATGTGCACCACCTGCGGCTGCGGCGGCGACGGCGCCACCTTCGACGGCAAGCCCCACGCCCATGCCCACCCGGCGCCCGCCCCCGGCGCGCGCCGGCGGGTGGTGACCCTCGAACGGGATCTTCTCGCCAAGAACAACGCCCTGGCCGCGGAGAACCGCGCCTGGTTCCGCGAACGGGGGATCTTCGCGCTGAACCTCGTCTCCAGCCCCGGGTCCGGCAAGACCACCCTCCTG
>DBME01000217.1:14140-14540 GCA_002298155.1 Holophagaceae bacterium UBA706
AACACCGGCAAGGGCTGCCACCTGGACGCCCACATGGTGGCTCATGCCGCCGGCGACCTGGCGCTGCCCGAGGGCGCCCTCCTGCTCATCGAGAACGTGGGCAACCTCGTCTGCCCCGCGGGCTTCGACCTGGGCGAGGCGCACAAGGTGGTCATCCTCTCGGTCACCGAAGGCGAGGACAAGCCGTTCAAGTACCCCGACATGTTCGCCGCGGCGGACCTGCTCATCGTCAACAAGGTGGATCTCCTTCCCCACCTGACCTTCGACGTGGAGCAGTGCGTGGCCAACGCCCTGGCGGTGAACCCCCGCCTGGAGGTGATCCGGCTCTCCGCCACCACGGGGGAGAACCTGGAGGCCTGGACGGGCTGGATCCGGGCGCGCCTGGCCCTGGCCCGGGCCT
>DBME01000055.1 GCA_002298155.1 Holophagaceae bacterium UBA706
CCTCCCGACCTTTCTCGCTCGACCCCGGCTCGACCGCCCGTGAGCTCGGGAAGGCCGCGGCCTGGACACTGGCCTTCGCCGCCGCCGCGCTGCTCACCCGTGCGCAGCGCGGCAGCCATGCCCTGCTCGTCTCGGTAGCCGTGGCGGGAGCCGCAGCCAGTGCCCTGGCGCTCGGCGCGGCCCTGCTCGGCTTCGGATCCCTGACCGAGTCCCGCGCGGTGTTCGTGAACCCGAACCACCTCGCTGGCCTTCTCGGGCTGGCTGCCTGGCCTTCGCTCGGCTTCGCTCTGCGGGCACGCGGTGCTCGTCGAATCGCTTGGTACACGGCCTTTGCAGTCTGCGTGGCTGAGGTCTTCCTCACACTTTCGCGCGGCGGGATCGGTGGGCTCTGCATCGGCGCGATCGCCTTCGCGGGCTTGGTGGCACGCCGCGACCCTTCAGCTTCCTCGGCCCGCCGGACCGATCTCGTCGCGCCCGTGCTCGCCGTCGGGCTCGGCGTCGCCTTCGCGGCCTTGTTGGCGCTGTCGCCTCTGCTCTCGACCATGGAGACGATCCGGGGCGCGCCTTTCGAGACCAAGATCCGCATGTGGCCCACCGCGCTCCGGATGATTGTCGACTACCCAGTCACCGGGATCGGACGCGGAGCGTTCCTGACCGCCTACGCGGCATACGAGCGCGAGGCGAGCGCCTTCACCTTCACCCACGTGGAGAATGAGTGGATCCAGCTCCCGCTCGAGCTCGGCCTCCCTGCGGGCGTACTACTCCTCGGCGTGTTCGCCGCGCTCTGGCTCTCGGCTGCCCGCACTCGCCAGCTGTCTCGGCCCACGGTGGGCGCGCTCGCCGGCGCGGCGGGCCTGGNNGCTGACGGGCGTAGCCCTTCCCTTCGCGGTGCTCATGGGGGTGCTCTCCTGGCGTCGGGCGGAGGTCCGGCTGCCGGCCTGGGCCATCCGGGCGGCAGCGGTGCTCCTGCTGGCACTTTCGCTCGGCGCAATTGGGCTTGGTCGGCGCCACTCCCTCGACGGGGACGTGGCGGCCGTAGCGGCAGCGATGGAGCCTGCGCAGCTCCTGGACACCGCCAGGGAGGTGGTGATCTGGCACCCGGCGGACTATGTGACGCCCGCCACTGTGGGGGCGCGCCTCGCCCTCTCGGGCCGCTGTCGAGACGCGCTGCCCTGGCTCGTGCGGGCGATGGAGCGAAAGCCCGCAGCGCCCGAGCCTCACCGGTTCGCCGCCCGCTGCCTACCGGCGGNNCGCTGCAAACGAGTACCGGCTCGCCTTTCTTCTAGGCGATCGCAGCGCGCTCCAGGAAGCTGCCGCCCGGTTCCCGGCTCCGGGAGCGCTGCTCTCCATCGCACCGCAAACGTCGGATGGCCTGATCGCCGCTGGCGAACTGGCGGGGACTTCCGCCGAGGCCCTCGCCGCTTACGAACAAGCCTGGGCGCTCTTCCAGGCGCCAGAGGCGCTCGTTCGGCTCTGCCAGGTGAAGCTCAAGGCTGGAGATCTCGCCGGGGCCCTGGCAGACGCGCGCCAACTCGAGCGCCTCCTACCGCGTGAGACCGTGGGTTGGCTCATGGCGGCCACGGCGCTGTCCCGCGACCGAGACGCCGTCGGTGCGAGTCGAGAGCTTGAGCTAGCTGCCGACCAGCTGCCCGGCGATAGCGAGATTCTTTCCCTGCTTGCCGCGTCCTACGTCGAGCGCGCAATGTTCAAGGAGGCCCACGATGTGCTCGAGCGCATTCGGGTCCATTCGGACCGCGGCTTGCTGGAGAAGCTCTTCTACATCGGGTTCACGCTGGAGAGGGCCGGACAACTCTCGGAGGCCATCGAGGAGTACGACGCGGCTCACCGTGCACTGCCGTCTGACCCGCGACCGCTCGATGCGCTGGCGCGCATCGCCGGTCGGCTTGGCCGCCACGACGAGGAGATCAACTACCTGCAACAGGCAGAGGCCTTGCCGGGGGTGGACCGAGCGGCCTATGAAGCGCGCATCGCCGAGGTACGGCGTCTGATTGAGACGAGCACCAGTGGCCAATCGCAACAGTAGGGGTCGTGGATTCGATGCATTCGACGCCGCCCATCTTCGTCGAGTTGGGGCCGGGATGAGCTCAAACCTCACCTGCGGCCGCTGCGGCTCGGTCCGGCTCCGCCGCTCTCGCGCGCGCACGCGGTTCGAGATGGCCATTCGCGCCCTCACCCCGATCCACTTCCACATCTGCCGCGACTGCGGGAAGCGCGGCTGGCACGCTGGGGCGACCCGGGTGCCACTCACCGAGGCCGTGCGGCGGCACGCCGAATCCCACAGCACCAATCCGGCTGAGCACTTGCGCCGGCGGCGCGTCTGGGCCATCGCCATCCTGGCCTGCCTCCTGGGCCTCTCGCTTGGCGTCGGTCTCCACAGCTGCGACACCAAGCCGGCGCCGCCGTCGACCATGGAGCAGCTCGACTGACCTGGTCCCCGCGGCGCACTGACGGCCGCGGCGCCATCTGGTAGAACACCCCCGGCATGACCACCCTCTCCATCCTAGTCCCCGCCTACAACGAGCAGTACCTCGTGGCGGAGTCCCTCGCCCGGCTGGAGGTCCTGGAGGGCTCCGAGTACCTCTCGCGCGTCCAGGTGGTCGTCGTGGACGACTGCTCCCGCGACCGCACGCTCAAGGTCCTGCAGGACTTCGCCTCCGCCCGCGGGATCGAGTGGAGCGAGCACGGCCCGGTGGAGCACGGGGTCGAGCTGAAGGGGCAGGGGCGCAAGGGCAAGATCGACTGGGTCTTCCTGCACCACGTCGCCAATGGCGGCAAGGGGGCGGCCGTCCGCACGGCGCTCGACCGGGCCGACGGCGACATCACCGTCTTCCACGACGCCGACCTCGAGTACCACCCGCGGGACCTCCACCGCATCGTCAAGGTCTTCGTGGAGGAGAAGGCCGACGCGGTCTTCGGCTCCCGCTTCGCGGGCGGCGAGGCCCGGCGGGCGCTCCTGTTCCGGCACGAGCTGGGCAACCGGTTCCTCACGTTCCTCACCAACTGGGTGACCAACGTGAACCTCACCGACATGGAGACCTGCTACAAGGCCGTCCGAACCCAGCTCCTCAAGTCGATCCCCATCTTCTCCAACGACTTCCGGATGGAGCCGGAGCTGACCATCAAGCTCGCCAAGCGCGAGGCGCGCATCTTCGAGGTGCCGATCAGCTACTCGGGCCGGACCTACCAGGAGGGGAAGAAGATCAACTGGCGGGACGGCTTCAAGGCGCTCTGGGCCATCCTCCGCTTCTCGCTGTCCGACCTGGTCTACAGCGAGGACGAGCACGGCTCGCAGATCCTGGGCCGGCTGGCCCGCGCCCCGCGCTTCAACGCCTGGATGGCCGACACCATCCGCCCGTTCTGCGGCAGCCGGGTCCTCGAGATCGGCAGCGGCACCGGCAACCTGACCCGCCGCCTCATCCCGCGCGACGCCTACGTCGCCTCCGACGTGAACCCCCTCTACCTCCACACCCTCCGCGGGCTGACGGTGGATCGGCCCTACCTCGACGTCACCCTCACCGACGTCACCAAGGGTGACTCCTTCCCCACCGTGGAGGGCGGGTTCGACACCGTGGTCTGCCTCAACGTGGTCGAGCACGTGGACGACGACGTGGGAGCCCTCCGCAACATCCGGGGCGTGCTCTCGCCGGGCGGCCGGGCCATCGTGCTGGTCCCCAACGGGCCCGGGATCCTGGGGACGCTCGACGAGGTCCTGGGCCACCGGCGCCGCTACACCGAGGCCACGCTGCGCGAGGCGCTCGCGGCGGCCGGCCTGGAGGTGGAGCAGCTCCTCCGCTTCAACCGGGTGGGCTGGCCGGCCTGGTGGCTGAACGGCAAGCTGCTGCGCAAGCGCACCTTCGGCCTCTTCCAGATCCTGACCCTGAACGCCCTCACGCCCATCTTCCGGTTGATCGACCGGATGCTCCCCTTCCCGCCCCTCAGCCTCATCGCGGTGGCGCGGCAGGCGGGGGCGCGGGGCCCCTCGCAGGGGCTCGAGGGCGAGAACCAGGTGAGACCTCAGGGAGTTTGACCGTCGGACCCCGACCCCTTAGTGTCCCCCGCCATGCGAGTCCTGGTGACGGGCGGGGCCGGGTTCATCGGCTCCCACCTCTGCGAGCGGCTGCTGGGCGAGGGGCACGACGTCCTCTGCCTGGACAACTACTTCACCGGCAGCAAGCGGAACCTGGCCCCGCTCCTGGGGAGCCCGCGCTTCGAGCTCATCCGGCACGACGTCACCGAGCCGATCCTGCTGGAGGTGGACCAGATCTACAACCTGGCCTGCCCGGCCTCGCCGGTCCACTACCAGTACAACCCGGTCAAGACCATCAAGACCAACGTCCTCGGCGCCATCCACATGCTGGGGCTGGCCAAGCGCGTCCGGGCCCGCATCCTCCAGGCCTCCACCTCGGAGGTCTACGGCGATCCGCTCGAGCACCCGCAGACCGAGAAGTACTGGGGCCACGTCAACCCCATCGGCATCCGCAGCTGCTACGACGAGGGGAAGCGGGTGGCGGAGACGCTGATGATGGACTACCACCGGCAGAACAAGGTGGACGTCCGCATCGTCCGCATCTTCAACACCTACGGCCCGCGCATGGCGCTGGAGGACGGCCGGGTGGTCTCCAACTTCATCGCCCAGGCGCTGCGGGGCGAGGACCTCACCGTCTTCGGCGACGGCTCCCAGACCCGCTCCTTCTGCTACGTCGACGACCTGGTCGAGGGGATCGTCCGGCTGATGAACAAGGACGGCTTCACCGGCCCGGTGAACATCGGCAACCCGACCGAGTCCACCATCCTGGAGTTCGCGCAGCGGATCATCGCGCTCACCGGCTCCCGCTCGCGCATCGTCCACCGGCCGCTCCCCTCCGACGACCCCAGGCAGCGCCAGCCGGACATCTCGCTGGCCCGCCGGGAGCTGGGCTGGGAGCCGAAGGTCCACCTGGCCGAGGGGCTGGAGCAGACCATCGCGTACTTCAAGCAGCTGCTGGCGCGCCGCTGAGGGGGTAGCCATGGTCGCATCGTTCGACTGGTCAGGGGAGCGCGTCGTCGTCACCGGCGGCGCGGGCTTCCTGGGCTCCTACGTGGTGGAGGGGCTGCGAGCCCGCGGCGCGGGCGAGGTGATCGTCCCCCGCTCCCGCGACTACGACCTGGTGAAGCTGGAGGCGGTGCGGGCGCTCTACCGCGACACCCGCCCGACGCTGGTGCTCCACCTGGCGGCGCGGGTGGGCGGCATCGGCGCCAACCGGCGCATGCCGGGAACCTTCTTCTACACCAACATGACCATGGGCCTCCACCTGCTGGAAGCATGCCGCCAAGCGGGCACTGAGAAGATCCTTGTGGTGGGGACTGTCTGCTCATACCCCAAGTTCTGCCCTGTCCCCTTCCGGGAAGAGGACATCTGGGAAGGGTTCCCGGAGGAGACCAACGCCCCCTACGGCGTCGCCAAGAAGGCCCTGATGGTCCAGCTCCAGAGCTACCGCCAGGAATTCGGCATGCGAGGCATCTTCCTGATTCCGGTAAACCTGTACGGACCCCAGGACCGGCTCGACCTGGACACGAACCACGTCATCCCCGCCTTGGTGCGGCGCTTCCTCACCGCCCGGGCCGAGGGCCGTCCCTACGTGGAGATCTGGGGCACGGGCAAGGCCAGCAGGGAATTCCTGTACGTGGAGGACGCCGCGCGGGGCCTCTGCGACGCCCTGCAATCCTACGAGGACCCCGACCCGGTGAACCTCGGCACCGGCACCGAGATCAGCATCCGGGACCTGGCCCTGCGCCTTCGGGACCTCACGGGGTTCCAGGGGGAACTGAGGTTCAACAGCGCCTTCCCGGATGGCCAGCCGCGCCGGCAACTGGACGTGCATCGGGCGCAGGTGAGGTTCGGCTGGACGGCGCAGGTGGGGCTGGAGGAAGGGCTCGCCAAGACGGTGGCCTGGGCGAAGGAAGCCATGGGGCTGTAGGCTAGGAGCCTGTCTACGTAATAGGAGGCCCCGCGACGGCGCCCAGAGTAGACAGGCTCCTAGATGGGCCTCGCCAGCAGATCCACATGGATCTGCGGGTCCTTGCTGCTCAACTTCTCCCAGTAGGCCATCACCCCATCCACCCCCGCCGGCGCCTGGAGGGGCCCGTCGAAGGGAATGACCGCGAGACTGTAGCCCAGGTCCGCCAGGGTTTCCAGATAGGCCCGCGGCGGCTCGGGGTTGTTGCCGGCGAGGGCCGAAGGATGGAATTCCGTCAGGATCACCGGACGGTGGCGGGCGATGAGGGCCTTCATGCCCCGCAGCGCCGCGGGCTCATGGGCCTCGATGTCCATCTTCACCACGTCGATCCTCGGCTCGTGGGCGAGGACCTGGTCCAGGACCACCGACTGGACCAGACAGGTGAATTCCCGCGCATGGTCCCGAAGGTTGACCGGGCCGCTCAGGGGCGTCACGACACCCCCGTTGGATCCCACGGTGATGAATTTCAGGATCGTGGCCTGGTCGGAGACGGCGAAGGGCTGCACCTGCACGTGCCTGAAGCCGTTCAGGAGGATGCTGGCGCTCAGGAGCTGGACGTTCTGGGCATTGGGCTCGAAGGCGATGACCTTGCCCCCTGCGCCCACCAGCTTCGCGCCCAGCATGGTGAAGTACCCCAGGTTGGCGCCCAGGTCCAGGAAGACGTCGCCCCCCTTGAGCACTTCACGCAGAACGGCCGTGACATGGTGTTCGTACACCCCGGAGGAGAGGATCGAGGCGCCGATGTAGTCGTCGGGCATGACGAAGAGCTTGAAGTCGCCCAGGTCCACGGCCTTTTTCCGCTCCAGATCGAACACCTTGCCCCACATGTCCGAGGGGTCCGGCGCCGGCGTTCCGGCCAGGGAAGGCGCATCACCCAGGGAGATCCCCGCCACCGTCAGGCTGAGGAATCGCAGGTTCCCGCAGACCTTGCAGCCGAAGACGGCCACGGGCAGGACCGGGGCCCCGGGGCCCAGGGGCTCCATGCGGTAGATCTGCCGCGGAATGATCCATTCGTTCCCACCGCAGATGGGGCAGGCCGGGTCGGCCCAGTGCGCGTCGGCGAAGGCCAGGAGGGTGTCGTACTGGGCATCGGTGAGGAGCATGGGGCCCTCCTGTCAGGTGAGGGAGAGGCCGACCCTTGCGAGACGGGCCTCCTCGTCGCGGGAGGGATTGCGGAATTCGGCCTGGTCGTTGGGATGGCTGTGGTAGTGGCCGATAACCACCGGCAGGCGCTTCAGGACCTTGTCGTGCTTCATGAGCAGGCCCCACCAGGCGGTGTCCCCGATGATGCGGATGGGTTCACCGTCGCCGAATTTCCACGGGTACCTGGCGAACTGCTCGTGGAGTTTCATGCGCCAGAGGCAGGCCGGCCCGAACGTGCCACGCTCTCCGGTGCCGCTTCCCAGCCGCACGGGACCTCCCTGGCTGGGGGGCCAGCGCGGCGAGAAGGGTATGGAGTGGGCCGTGGCGATGGGGCCCACGGCGTCGGTGTCCTCCTGGCTGAAGCAGATCCGCCACTCGCCGCCGGCAAGGTCAGCGCCGCCGTCCAGGACGTTCTCAAGGATCTCGACGCCCTGGGGACAGAGGCGGTCGTCCAGGTTGAGGTTCATGACGTAGGGGGTCCGGACCCGGCAGATGCCCATGTTCCAGGCCTCGTAAATGAGCAAAGGCTCACGGTTCACGACCACCCGGCCCTTGAGCCAGTCCGGCGGTGTATCCCCGCCGTCGAAGACATACACGCGGTCCACGGGGACGGTCTGGGCATCCAGGCAGGCCTGGTGGGCCACGAGGCGTTCGAAACGGTGGGGGTCCTTATGCCATACGGCGCAAAAGACCGTTGTGCGCGGTTCCCCTTCGCCCGTGGCCTCCTGTGGTTCCTCCCGCGCCGGGGGGGCCACGGGGATCACCTCCACCAGTTCCGGATCCGAGGCGGCCGCCAAGTCGATGGGGAAGGGGCCACCGCCCGGTCCCTTCCACCCGGTCTGGACGAACAGCCTCGGCTTGGCACCCTGCCCCTCCAGGGCGTGGAGCACGGCCGCGCGCAGCACATCCGGTTCGAGATCGCGGATGCAGTGGGGCCGGTCAAAGGGGCAGTGCCCGTCGCACAGGTAACAATCGAGGGGAAGGAGGGCGGCGCTGGTGAGGGAGGAGTGAGGCAGGAACCGGCCGAAGAAGGTCCCGCCCAGGGCGACCACCTGGGGCAGACCCACGGCGCAGGCCAGCTGCACCAGCCCGTTCTCCACTCCCACCGCCAGGCGGCAGCGCTGAAGCAGCGCTGCCGTGAGGCGCAGAGGGAGGTTGCCGCAGAGGTTCGCGCCCATGCCGCCCGCGGCGGCGAGGATCGCGTCGCCCTCGGCCCGGTCCTCCGGACCGCCGAAGATGAGCACGCGGCGATCCCAGGTGGCCAGGGGGCCGATGGCCTCGCCCAGGCGCGGGTAGAGGCGCAGGTCCGCCTTGGAGCCCGGAAATACGGCGATGGCCGTGCGCGGGAGGACCCCCAGGGCCCGGAAGAAGTTGTCCGCCTGGACCTCGTCGTCCGGTCGGAGCCACACCCTCGGCGCCAACGTTTCCTCTCCGCACCCCAGGGCCCGGAGGAACGCCTGGTGGCGGTCCATCTCCCGCTCATGGGGCTCCAGAGCCGGTATGAGGGTCGTGTAGATGGGGTCCAGCTGGAGGTGTTCCTCCTCGCTCATGTTGGTGGTGTCCCCTCCGAAGGCGATGCGCTCAGGGGCCCGGGAGGACGCGGACAGGACGTCGCCAAGGGCCTCCCGCGAGCTGACGCTGTGGAGGCAGAGGTCCGCCCCGACCTCCCGCACCCGTTCGCCGAGGGCTTCCAGGGCTGCGGGATCGGCCAGAACCTGGGTCCGGTCGAAGGGCACGACCTTGTGCACGTGGGGGCAGGCCTCGTACAGGGGGGCCACCACTTCCTGACACACGACGGTCATGAGGGCTTCCGGCCAGTGCGAGGCCACGGCCGGAAGCATGGACATGGCCATCACGGTGTCCCCGATGGCGTCGGGGCGCACCCAGAGGATGCGGCGCGGCCCGCCGGCGCTGACATCCTTCCCGCGCTGAGGCCTGGGCACGGGCCCCGATTCAAGGATCCGGTCGAAGGCCTCATCGACCCCCTTGATGAAGGAGGCTTCGTTCCACTGGTTGAGGAACGGCACCAGGGGGGCGATGCCCCCTTCCATGATCTCCCGGATGGACCGATCCTCCACGCGGATGGAGGGGACCGCCCCGTGCACGTGGCGGAACATGCCGCTGCCGTTCACCGCCACCGGGCGCATGGCGCCGATGGCCTTCTCCACGACGCTGGAGATGCCGCGATCCTTTTCGAGGTCGTAGAGGAAGACGTTGATGCTGTTGGCCCCCAGCATGGCCATGAGGTTGGGCTTGTCCAGGAACTCATGGTTCACCCGGATCTCGATGCCGGGCTTGGTCACCATGTTCCGGCAGGACTGGGCGATGTAATCGAGGTTGGAGTCGACGATCTCGTTGCGGGGCATGTGCAGGAGGATGACGGCGCGGTCGAAGGTCTTCTCGACTTCCTCCACCACCCGCTCGAAACCCTTGTCGGCGAACCCGAAGCCGAAGCTTCCGATGGTCGGGACCTCCGGCACGGGCGTGGTGTTCACGAAGGTGGGGATGAGCCGCGGGATCTTCAAGGTGAAGGGGTTGCGCTCCTCCAGGGTGGGGTCCGGGCACAGGTGGAAATCGAAGAGGCTGCGGTCCGCCTCGTCCGCCGCGGCCTGGGTGACTTCATGGAGGATCTCCACCTGGGGCATGTCGAAGGCGTGGGTGAGGTCGGCGTCCAGCCATGGCATGGTGAAGGGGTAGTAGTTGTACAGGATGGCCCGGGGCTTGACTTTGGCCACCCATCCCTGGAGTTCCACCCGGTCCGAACATTCGGCGTAGGTGAATTCGTAACGCTTGGATTTCTTCAGGGCGTTGAAAATGTCTTCGCCGTACTGGTGGATTCCGCAACGTTTCTGGGGGTGGTTCACCAGGAGCACGGGTACCCGTGGACCCACCTCCTCCCGGCGGAGGACCACATGGGTGGCAGGATCCGGCAGCAGCTTGAAGTGAGCCAGCACCTCCTCGAAGCGCTGGGCGAAGCGTCGTGAATCCCAGTCCTGGCGGAGCTGCAGCACCTCAGGCAGGGAATCGCGCATGGATTCCCGGAGGGTCCGGAAGGGGTAGGGCTTGATGTAGGGGTGAAGGTGGCGGAAGGTCGGGTTGGTGGAGACTGCCAGGGGGCGAGCGCTGGCGATGGCCTGGTCCGTGGTTGCGGCGAGGCCCGGCTGGTCCCGGTTGTAGAGGAAGCAGTTCAGGGAGTTCCGGCCGCACCAGGTGATGAGGTCCTTCTCGTCCAGGAAGTCGCGGGTGATCTCCACCTCGATGCCAGGCTTGGCGCAGCGGCGGACCAGCTCCTCAAGGTAGTCGGCGAAGGGCCGGCGGTGGAAAGCGAAGGTCGCGTCGTCGGCGTAGGTGCCCCTGGGCATGTTGATGCGCAGGCGGGCCCGGTCGAACTCCCNNGTTCGAAGCCCTTGCCGGGCGTGGCGAATCCGAAGGAGCCGATGACCGGGATGTCCGGTTCCAGGAAGGGGTCCAGGGTGGCCGGGATCTCCAGGGGGCGCGGGAACGCGAAGACCCGCGGGTCCGGGTGCACCAGGGAGGGGTCCATGGCGAGATAGGCGTCGAAATCCTCGCGCGGGCACAGGACGAAGGGATCGCCCGGTGCGACCTCGAGGACGAAGGTCATCTTGAGGCCCGGCAGGTTGCGGATGCTCCGGGTGTCCATCCAGGCAAGGGTGATGTGGTGGTAGTTGAACGCGTAGAAGTCGTAGCCCCCCGGCAGGGCGGGATCCGCCTTCTCGATCTCCTTGTAGTCGAGGGTGAAAGCCTCCGAAAGGCGGAGGCACTCGTACATCATCCGGCCGGACTCGTAGATGCTGCAGTTCGCGCGCGTCGGGTTGACGAACAATCCCCGGGGCCTTTTCATCGCTGACCTCCATGTCCAGCAACTCGTTCCAGATCGGCGTCCGCCATCTCCTCCACCAGGCTGCGGAAGGGCACCTCGTCCCTCCAGCCCAGGAGCCGGAACGCCCGGTCCGGGTTGCCCACCAGGCCCTGGCGCATGGGCCGAGGCCTGGAGGGATCCTCCCTGACGTGGTCCCGGGGGTCCAGACCCAGCCGGCCGAAGGCCGCCTCGACGAAGTCCCCCACCGAATGGGTGACGCCCGTGGCCAGCACCAAGTCTTCGGGGGCGTCCTGCCCGGCCATGAGGATCATTCCCCTGGTGAAACTCCGCGCGTGTCCCCAGTCCCGGCGCGCGCCCAGATCCCCAAGGACGAGCTCCTGGGCCAGCCCCATCTTGATGCGGGCCGCGGCCTGGGTGATCTGGCGGGTGACGTAGCCTTCGCCCCTGCGCGGACTCTCGTGGTTGAAAAGGATCCCGGAACATGCCCGGAACCCCTTGTCCTGCCGGTAGTGGCGCACCAGCTGGAAGCCCGCGGCCTTGGCGATGGCGTAGATGGACCCAGGCTCCAGGGGTGTCCCCTCGTCCTGGGGAAGGGGCGGCTCCGGGCCGTACATCTCGCTGGAGGCCGCCAGGAAGAAGGCTCCGCCGGGCCGGTGCCTGTGCTGGGCGGCCAGCAGGGTATGGGTGGTGGCGATGGCTCCCTCCAGCAGCTCCGCCTCCTCGCCAGGGGAGGCGATGGGACGGCGCGTGCCCGTGAGATGGAAACAGAGGTCCGGAGCCAGGGCTCCCACCAGGGCGCCGAGGGTCACGGTGTCCAGAAGGTCGAGGGCATGGAGGTCCACCCGGTCCAGGACGCCCGCCAGGCGCCAAAGCGCACCGGGCGTCCGGAGCTGATCCGGACGCACGGTGCCGTGGACCTCCACACCCCGATCCAGGAGGAGATCGGCGAGGTACGACCCGTCCTGGCCTGCGATGCCGGTGATGAGCGCCCTCGTCATGGTATTCCTCAAGCCTTGACGATGCGGATCTCGGGGAGAGGGAAGATCATGCCGGTGCCCGAGGCGAGGGTTTCGCGCTCACGCTCGATGAACTCGTCGGCGAAGTGCCAGGGCAGCACAAGATAGTAGTCCGGCTTCAGGGCCCGGCTCTCCGATTCGCTGACGATCGGGATCTCGGTGCCCAGGGTGCGGGCCCCGAACTTGTCGGGGTTGCGCTCGGCCGCTACGTCCACGAGACGGCTGTCGATGCCGCACCACTGGAGGATCGTGTTGCCCTTGGTGGAGGCGCCGTAGATGTGGATGCGCTTGCCGTCGGCCTTCAGCTTCTTGAGCAGGGCCATGAGCTTGTCCCGGTGGACGTTGATCCGATCCTGGAAGTTGCGGTACGGCTTGTCGGTGTCCAGCTCGAGATCGAACTCGTCCTGGCGCATCTTGCGGATGTCCTGGAGCCACTCGTCCCGCTTGTAGGCCATGTTGGCCAGAGGGGTGACGTAGCAGCGCAGGCTGCCGCCGTTGATGTCGTTGGTGGAGACCCGCACCACCTTGAGGCCGGCCTGGGCCATGATCTTCTCGATGACGGTGAGGCTGTAGTACTCCAGGTGCTCGTGGCAGATGGTGTCGTAAGACGTCATCTCCAGCATCCTTGGCATGTAGCTCATCTCGAGGATCCAGAGTCCGCCGTCAGCGAGGATTTCCCGGATGTTCCGGGCGAACTCCACCGGCGCCTCAAGGTCGTAGAACATGGCGATGGAGGTGACGATGTCCACCTTCCGCCCTTCCAGTACGTGGGTCAGCTCGGGGGAGGGAAAGAGGTCCTGGACGACCCGGATGCCGTCCTTGACCTCTGTGGCCACGTCCGAGGGATCGATTCCGAACTTCTCCACCCGGGAGGAATAGCACTTGAGCAGGGTGCCGTCGTTGCAGCCGATGTCCAGGGCCGTCAGCGCTCCGGTTCCGGCCATGGCCTCGGCCTCCTGGGCCACGCCGGCCAGGTGGTTGCGCATGGTGGCGTTGGTTCCGCTGCGATACCAATAGGCGCTGTAGAGGATCTCCGGCGGCACCGAGTGCTGCATCTGGAGGAGGCCACAGGCCTTTTCGTCACGGGTGGGATCGCACCGCACCAGGGTGCAGGGGATCCGGCGAAGGGGCGGCAACTCTTTCCCAGGCTTGAAGAAGGACCCCTGCAGAAACTGTGGGCCCAGGTCGATGACGGGGGTCAGGGCGGTCGACCCACAGACGCGGCACGTATTGCGATGCGTAAGGTGCATGTTCGGCTCTCCGGCGGGCGTAAAGGTACAGGGATACCAGCGGTTCAATTAGCATCTTTGATGCCAAGGACGTGATCCGCGTACTCGCGGGATCCGCTCCGGGACCTCTGTCAAAGTTCTGACAGGCTACTCGTAGGGGGTGTAGGACTTCTCTTCGACCAGGGCGCTGCCCAGGAGGGCGTTGATCCGGCGCTTGAGGTCACTTCGCCGGTCGTTCATGCGGTAGGCAGTCCGGGCGCATAGGACGAACTCGGGCCCGTAGACTTTTTTTCGTTCCCATTCCCGCAAGTCATCCTCGTTCTCCCATATGACCTCATTGACCTGCTTGAGCTCGGCCTCCAGGCCGGCGATCTCGGGATGGCCGCCCAGGGCCTGGCTACGCGCCTCGGCCAGGGCCTCCATTTCGGTCCGGACATTCCGGAGTTTGTCCGGGTCGGTCATGCGGTCCAGTTTGATCTGGAGGATGGTGACCTTGTCGATGAGTTCGCCCCAGGAGACGGAAACGCTAACAGACATGGGTTTGGTCCGGGAAGAAGGGTTGACGGGGAAATCGGGAATCCAAGGGTAGCAAGGATCAGGCCCGGCGGCCGAAGCTCCTTTCCAATTCGGTGCGCGTGAGCTTCTTGATGACGGGCCGCCCATGGGGGCAGGTGTGGGGCACCTGGCAGGTCATGAGGTCCTCGATGAGGCGCTGGGCAAGATTGGCCGGAAGGTAGTGGTGCTTCTTGATGGCGCTCCGGCAGGACAGCTCGGCGTTGAGCTCCCGCCGGAAGTGGTCGAGGTCGATGCGGCCCCCCTCCTCCAGGCGCTGCAGAAGGTCCGCCAGGAGCGACTCCGGGTCCCGGTCCATGAGGAAGTCCGGCAGGCCGCGGACCACCAGGGCGTCCTCGCCGAAGGCCTCCACCTCGAGGCCCGCGGCCACGCACTCGTCCAGGAAGGGCGTCAGGCGCGCCAGGGCGCCGGGCCCCACCCGCACCACCCGGGGCGGCAGCAGGGGCTGGATCGCGGGCTGGTGCCTGCGCAGGAAGAGGCGTTCGTACAGGATCCGTTCGTGCGCCACGTGCTGGTCCACGATCCAGAGCTCGGGCTCCGCCGCTCCGGGCACCTCCGCCAGGAGGTAGGTGTCGTCGAAGGACCCCAGGTAGCGCAGGCCCGCCTCCGGGGCCGGTTCGGCCACCCCGGGCGGGGCGGGCCGGTAGGCGTCCTCGCGCACCGGGTAGGCCTCCTCCCGCATGGGGTTGGCCCCCGCGGCGGACCAGAGGTTGGGGTGGACCGCGGCCACCGGGGCCAGGGGCTTGTCCAGTTCCAGTTCCAGGGGCCGGGGCGGCAGGTCCAGCACGGAGGCCAGGCCTCCCCGCAGCTCGCCCCAGGCGTCCTTCAGGGCCCGTCCCACCCAGGGGAAGATGCGCTGGGGTTCGCGGAAGCGCACCTCGGCCTTGGTGGGATGGACGTTGACGTCCACCGCCTCGGGGGGTACGTCCAGGAACAGTACCGCCGCCGGGTAGGAGCCCTTGGGGAAGTAGCCCTCCCACCCCGAGGCCAGGGCGGCCAGGAGGAGGCGGTCCCGCACGGCGCGGCCGTTCACGAAGAGGTACAAGTGGTTCCGGTCCCGGAAGCTGAGGTCGGGGGGGGAGACATAGCCGTGCAGGGACCAGGGCGGCTCGCCGTCCCGGAACGGCACCAGCGCCGAGAGCCGGTCGCCCAGCAGGGGCCCCAGGCGCTCCCCGGGCACCACCACCTCGGGCAGCACCAGGCGCCCGCTGCGGTCGGATTCCACCGTCCAGTGGATGTGGGGCGTGGCCAGGGCCATGCGCGTCACCACGCCCCACAGGTGGGCATGTTCGGTTTCGGTGGCCTTGAGGAACCGCCTCCGCGCCGGGAGCTGCGCGAAGAGGTCCCGCACGGAGATGGTGGTGCCCCGGGCCCGGGAGGCCGGCAGCACCTCGCGCACGACCCCGAACTCGCAGCGCAGGCGGTGTCCCGCCCCGTCCTCCTCCGCCGAGGCCATGTCGAAGCGGCTCACGGAGGCGATGGACG
>DBME01000026.1 GCA_002298155.1 Holophagaceae bacterium UBA706
CAAGTTCGAGATGAACGACAAGTGCGCCGCCGGCACCGGCCGGTTCCTGGAGGTGATGGCCATGGCCCTGGGGATGTCCCTGGGGGAGTTCTCCACTACGGCGCTCGAGGCCGATCACACGGAGCCCGTGAACGACATGTGCACGGTGTTCGCCGAATCCGAGGTGGTGTCCCTCATCGCCCGAGGCGCCGACCGCGGCGCCCTCGCCCGGGGCCTGCACCTCTCCGTGGCCCGGAAGGCGGCGGCCCTGGCCCGCCGCGTGGGGATCCAGGAGCAGGTCCTCCTGTGCGGGGGCGTGGGGAACAACCGCTGCGTGCGCGCCCAGCTAGAGGACCTGCTCGGCGTGGAGGTCGTCGTGCCGGGCGATCCCCAGACGGTGGCCGCCCTGGGGGCGGCCCTCATCGCCCAGGAGGGCCTCCTGGGCCGGGCCTGACCCGGAGCTGGGACGGCCAATCCCAGAATCGGGACGGACCGAGCTGGGCCTTGCGCCCCAATTGAAGCAATGGCAAACCCTATCGATTGGCATCCTTCTGGCTGAGTCGTGGCATCCCATGCCATCCCGGCCCGGGGCCCCGTCCAGGGTCCCGCCCCATCCAAGGATTCCCCATGCCCCTCCTGCCCGCCGGACTTCGCGACGCCATCTGCGGCCTGGCCCGCAAGCCGGGCTACGCCCTGGCCGTCATGGCCACCCTGGCGCTGGGCATCGGGGCCACCACGGCGGTCTTCGGCGTGCTGGACCAGACGGTGTTCCGCAAACCGCAGCCGCACTTCGAGCGGCTGGTGGTGTTCGGCGGGGATTACAGCGAAGTCGGGTTCATCGGCTCCGCCTATGCACCGGAAATTCTGCCCTGCATCGAGCGGGCCCGGTCCTTCGAGGCATACGCCCTCAATGCGTGGGGGCGGGGCACGCTGGACCGGGGGGACGCGACCCTGGGATTCAACTACGCCCGGGTGAATCCTGAGTACGGAGAGGTGCTCGGAGCCCGGGTGATGCTGGGGCGGTTCTTCAACCGGGGGGACTTCGCGCCGGGGGCCGACGAGGTGATCGCCCTGGATCCCCTGTTCTGGGCGGGGCCCTTCGGGGGTGATCCCGCGGTCATCGGGCGCCACGTCGTCATCGACGGGCGCACCTCCACCATCGTGGGCGTCCTGGCCAGGGACTTCGTGGTGCCGAAGCACATGGGCGGCGAGGTCCTCATGCCGCTCAAGCTGACCCTGGACCCGGCGAAGCCGTTCCGCCCGATCTTTACTGCCTTGGCGCGGCTCCGGCCGGGGGCGACGCTGGCCCAGGCCAATGCGGAGGTGGCCGTGCTGGGGGCGGGAAAGGATGCGCCTCCCGTGGTCCAGGAGCGGATCCGGAGCCATCCCTTGCGCGTGATTCCACTCGCCCAGTACGATTCGCGCTGGAACCTGGGAACCCTGCATGGGGTCTTCATGGGGGCCATCGGCTTCCTGTACGCCATTGCCTGTCTCAATGCGGTGAACCTGTTGCTGGTGAGGTTGGGCGACCGCCGGCGCGAACTGGGCATCCGCCTGGCCCTGGGCGCCTCCCGGCGCGACCTCCTGCGTCTCCTCGGGCTGGAGAACCTGGTGCTGACCCTGGGCGCCGGCCTGGTGAGTCTACCGGTGGCCCGGACGCTGATGCCCGCTTTGATGGGGATCGTCACGGGACCGGAGACCGGGGTGACGTTCCACCTGGACCTGCGGGCCTATGCCTTCGCGGTGGGGTTCAGCCTCCTGACCCTGGCGTTTCTGGCCCTGGTGCCGGCCTGGCGTGTGTCCCGCATGAACGTCCAGGAATCCCTCAAGGACGGCGGTGCGGTGCTGGGGGAGAGCCCCCGCCTGCGCAGGCTGCGGGAGGCCCTGGTGGTGATGGGCACGGCCATGGCGCTCGTGGTGTTGACGGGGACGGGCCTGATGGCCCGGAGCGTCCACCAGCTCCTGAAAGTGGACCGCGGCTTCAACCCGGCTGGAAAGGCCGCGATCTGGCTGGACCTTCCCAAGGCCCTGGAGGCACCGGAGGCGCGCTACGCCTTCTCACGGAGTCTTGAGGAGCGCCTGCAGGGCCTTCCGGGCATAAGGCGGGCCTGCATGGCCGCCACGGTGCCCCTGGTGGGGAGCAGCTCCACGTCGCTTCGCAAGCCCGACGGCTCCTTCCTGGACGTGGGCTACAACGCCGTCTCCCCGGGCTTCATGGACAGCATGGGCCTCAAGCTCGTCAGGGGCCGCTGGATCCCGGAACGGCAGCCCGGGGCCGCGGCCGTCGTGGTGATCAACGAGGCCCTTGCAAAGGCCTGGTTCGGGACCGAGGACCCCATCGGCCGGCAGATCACGTTCGCCTCCGATCCGCCCTGGGAGGTGATCGGTATCGTGCAGAACCTGCGTCCGGAGCTGCGGGAAGCCGCCGGGCCGCAATGCTACGTCCCGAACTGGCAGGGGACCAACGCCTCCAACGTCGTTTCCCTCCTGCTGGATTTCCAGGTGAAGCCCACCCCTGCGCTGCTGAAGACCGTCCTGGCGATCGTCCATGAAACCGATGCCCGGGTCGGGGTGCGGCCCCCCGTGGAACTGGAGCGGGCGGCACGGGAGCAGGTCCTCGCGGAGGCGCGCGTCCTGGCTGCCATCGGCCTGGTCGCGGTCCTGGCCCTGCTGCTGGCGGTGCTGGGTCTCTTTTCCCTGCTCACCTACCTGGTGAACCGGCGCCTGCCGGAGTTCGGCATCCGTCTGGCGCTGGGGGCCTCGCCGCGGCGCGTGGGGCTTTCCGTCCTGGGCAGGGGGCTTCTCTGGACGGGGACCGGGATCGGCCTGGGCCTGTTCCTGGCCTGGGGGCTCACCCGGTTCATCCGCAGCCTCCTCTTCGAGACGAGGCCGCTGGAGCCGGGGGTGTATGCGGGCATGGCGGCCCTCCTCCTGGGGGTCGCGGCCCTCGCGTGCTGGCTGCCGGCGCGGAAGGCGTCCCGGGTGGAGCCGGCGGGGCTGCTCCGGTCGGAATGACATCTTGGCTGCGTACGGAACGGCGTCTGTGCTAGGTTCATCAGTCGGCGTCCCCTTCGTCTTACGAGGCACGGCCGCTTGCCAAACCTCCCTGGAGCCAGCCTTGAACATCCCCCCCGTGATGATGGAAGTCCTGCAGAAGGATGGCGTCGTCGCCATCGCCACCCTCGGCCCCGAGGGCCCGCACATGGTCAATTCCTGGAACAGCTATGTCCGGGTCACCCAGGACGGCCGGCTCCTCATCCCCGCCGGCTACATGGAGCACACGGAAGCCAACATCGCCTTCAACGACCAGGTGCTCCTCACCGTGGGCAGTTCCAAGGTTCCCGGCCAGCACGGGCCCGGCACCGGCTTCCTGGTGAAGGGCAAGGCCGGGTTCCTCTTCTCCGGCCCCGACTACGATCTCATCAAGGGCACGTTCGTCTGGGCCCGCGCGGCCTTGGCCATCACGCCCGAATCCATCACCCAGACCCTTTGACCTTTTTGTGGGAGCTCCCATGGCCACTGAAACCCTCCTCACCGCCAGCGCCATCGCCAAGGAGATCGGCGTCTCCGACGCAAAGGTGAAGAAAGCCATCGTCGAACTGGGCCTGGTCCCCACCGCGAAGAAGGGCTGCTGCTCCTACTTCACGGCTGAGGACAAGAAGAAGCTCAAGGCCGTCCTCAGCTAGAAGAATCCGTAGGCTCTCCGCCCCTTCCGGGGCCTGGCCTACGTTTTCAGATCCCGCCGCGGAATCGGCCGCCGGCTGGGTCTGTTCTCGGACTTCTCAAGGCTCTTGAGGTCCGCGAGCAGGCCTCGGCGCACATACTCCGACGCCATGCACTCGGGCGTCTTGCCCGCGAGTTCGGCCATGGCGCGCAGGGCGGCCTCGAACTGCAGGTCCTGCACCTCGGCGGGCATGCCCTGGGCTGAGGCAAGGATCGCCTTGATGCCTGCTAGGCGTTCCTGGCGGTGGGTCGGCGCGGCTCCCACGATTTCCAGCCCCTCGGGAGTCAGATCGACCACGATGGGACGGTTCGTGGGGCGGTAGGTCTCATCGCAGGTGGAGGCGTTGATGTAGGTGGTCGTTCCAGTCTGGGCGATGCCGTATCCGTCGTGGATGTGCCCGAAGACGTGGATCCGGGGCCGGATTACGCCGAGCCGGATCGTGAGTTCCTCGCAGCCCAGGTGCTCACCGCCCCGCACCTGGTCGAGGACGCCATGGGGAGGCCCGTGGGTGATCAGCACGTCCGTTCCCGTGGGAATCCGGTTCCAGGCCTCCCGGATCCGTGACCCCCGGCGGGGCAGGTTGAAGGCCCAGTTGCAGAATTCAGGCTGCCAGGGTGACCCCCAGAACCGCACGCCGTCGAGCGTGACGCCGGCATCCTGGAGGTAGGTCAGCTCCGGGTGCTCCATCAAGGCGAGAACCGCCTGGTCGGGGAAATCCTCGAACAGGCGGTCGTGGTTGCCTGCAATGAAGATCTTGTGGGGATGAGGCTGCGAGGAAAACCAATCGAGGAACCGGACGACTTCCGCATAGGTGCCGGTCGAACTGAGGTCACCCGCATGGACCAGGACATCGCCCGGGGGCAGGTTGGCGGGGCGGTGCTGGTGGGTGTCGGAGATGAAGACGATGCGCATGGTGGAGGGCTCAAAAAAGACAGGATAGGGCATAAGCGCCGAGGGATGGTCGTTTCCGGCCGTTCTAGAGTGCTCCCGGGTCGTTAATTTTGGGAAACCCGGTATGTAGCAGCTGTTACCCGCAGCGCCATCGGGTCATCCCGCCCGATGTTTCCCCGCCCACTCCATCAGGGCGCTCCGCATTGCTGCATGGAGGGTCAGACCTGCGGCATCGGCCTTGGATTGGAAGCTCTCCCAGAAGGAGGCGGGCATTTTCACGGCCTTGACCTGCACGGGTGCTTCCTTGCCTCGTGGCGGCCTCCCGGGGGTGATCCGGATCCGGATCGTGGATTCGTCTGGCGGGTTCATGTGTGCTTCAGCCCAGGCGACATCTTCAGCATGCCGCTGCCGGAGAACTTCAAGCGGCTCTCCGGGGTTTTCCTTGAAGAACGCTTCCCAGGTCATTTCCCGTGCTGAACTTTTGCGTTTAGTCATGTTCGCCTCCGTTTACGGGAAACCCTGAAGGCAGTCGTGATGCGGATTCCTTCAGGGAAAACGTTGGAAAACGGAACCCGATAGAACTTTCCGTCCACCGTGCCCTCCGCGGTAAAGCGGTTGGTCCTGAAGTCTTCCTTGATAACCGCCAGGTCATCCGCGAGGAACACTGCCTCCGCTGTGGCCTTGTCAATGTCGTGGGCCGCGACCTCCTGCTCGTTGATCCCGTCCCAGAAGAAGCGCAACCCCAGCCTTCGCATTAATGGTAATACCTTTGTTGTCTGGGTCAAGTGGATGGGTGCAGTGGAATCCCGACCTGCCCGCATTCAAACCGGACGCTAGGGCCACCGGCCAGTTCCGGTCCTATCCCCCATAGGTGGATGTGCCTCAGTCGAATACTAAGATCCGCAGGCCGAAGGCAAAATTCATGGCGTTGGCCCCTCAAACAGATTCTTGGCTCCTGAAGTGAAAAACAGGCGTGGGTGGCCTACACCTGGTAACACTCGCACCGGACTCCAAACGGATCTGAATTACCAGTTCACTGGGTTTTAGCCCCGCCGTTGATGAGTGATGTGACCAGCTCGGTATTGCCTGACTTCTTGGCTCTACTGAGTGGTGACCCGTATCCGCTGCCAAAGACATTGGGGTCCGCCCCATGTTCCAGTAGGATACGGACGATCTCCGCCGCATCCGGGAGGGCCTGTTCTACGGCATTGAGGGCCGTATCCAAGGGCATCAGGTCATGCTCCGGCCAAAGGGATGAATGGCTCCCCTTGTTCGGGCTGGCGCCTTTTGCGAGGAGGCATTTGACGAGGTCCTGGTTTGCCGCGCCACACGCCTCAACGAGGGGGTAGCTTTCGTCCGAGGCGGGGTTTGATGGATCAACGCCCAACGCAAGCAGCGCCTTGGCCAGCTCCAGGTCAGACGGCGAGAAGGCCCTCGTGAGCAGGTCGGGTCCAAGGCGTTTCAGGCCCTCCTTTCCGAGGAAGGCGCGGAGGGTGCCGAGGTTTTCGTGAATCCAGCGATTTCTCAGCTTAAGACAGAGGGCTTCAACAAGGTCGTCGATCTCCAGGTCCCTGACGGCCTCGGGACCACGCTTCCCGTTCGCGTCGTCGACCACGATCTGGAGTCCGCAGCCGTCAACGACTGGGGTGGCCTTCTGGACTGTGGAAGCTCTGGGGCCGCCAGCCGGAACCAGGCGCCGAAGCCGATTCCAATCCCGGCGGAGGTCCATCGTGTCGTCCGGCCCCACGACCAGGCGGTAATCGATCATCCTCACCCTGGCCGCGGCCACCTCCACCGATGGCCGTGAAGTCCCGTGGTTCAACAGGGCCACTTGCCGCAACCACCCAACCAGGAAAGGTGCTCGGTAGTGGACGTGCAGGGATGTGTCCGAAGCGGAAACCCAAAGCGTCAGGGCTTCGTTCATGTCCGACAGGGCCCGCGAATGGGTGATGCGAAGGCAGCTGGAAGCGTCCTTCGGGAGTGGGAGCTCGGTCAGGCCGAGCCTTTGCCCGAAGGTGGGTGCGCTCCCGGCGAATTGCGCTTCGAGGGCTTCGATGGCTTCGGGGGACAGGCGCCTTTGGCTGTGTGGACCTCCAGCCAGGAGCGGAGAAAGAGCACTGAGAACCACGAGAATGATGCGGAAAATGGTCATGGGTGCCTGACGGTGGAAATGGATGGGGCCTCTAGGTTCGGGCGAAGAGCTATACGGATAGTCATCACCAACGGACCGGACCCTGGACATGGACACTGCTGCTTCCCTTCATTATCGTCTCAATGCCCACCCGATTGAATCCCGGTCCTTAGCGGCTCTCGACCCTGGATGCCACGACCCGCCCCTCCCCATCCAACCCGAGCAAGAGCACCCCCGCCCTCCTGGACTCCTTCGGCCATGCCCCCCGGAACCACAGGTTCCCCAGCGAATAGCAGACCGGCGCACCACCGATCGTCTCCTCCATCTGGAGCACATGCGGCCCGCTGCCCGCCACCGCGTCCGCGCCTGCCTCGATGAGCCACCGCGCCCAGCGGCGCTGGTCCTCGTTGATGGCCGCCGTCCCCTCATCCCCCCAGTGGGGCACCACGATCACGCAGGAAGCCCGCTTTCGGGCCTCCGCGAGGGCCTGCGCGATCTCCCGGGCGTGCCGGGGAAGGACGGCCACCCCGGGCTGGTGCTCCCCCGCCGGAAGCCCCGACGGATCCACCAGCGTCACCGCCAGGAAAGCCACGGTCAGCCCCTTCACGCGCCCATACCAGGCCCCCACGGCGGAGTCCGTGTCACTGCCCCNNCGCCAAAATGCCCAAGCCCCGCCGCATCCAGGGCTGCCAACGTCCCCCTAAACCCCTCGGCTCCATAGTCCCCCACGTGGTTGTTGGCCAAGGCGACCGCCTGCACCCCCAGCCCCTTGACCGCAGTCAGCCGTGACGCCGCGATTCGGAACACATACCGTTTGGCCACCGCGCGTCCGCCTTCCCCCGCCGTCGTCTCCAGGTTCGCCACCGCCAGGTCCGCCTTGGCCAGAAGCCCCACGAGCCCGTCGGGCGGAGCCCCCTCCTCCCCCGGCATGACATCCCCCCCGACGGCGATCCACGCGGTCACCTGCCGCGCCGGCCCGAGGTAGACGTCGAAGGTCTCCTGCCGCCGGTGCCCGAGAAGCTCCCCCAGCGCCACCACCTCCGGCGCGCCCCCGAGATGGTGCGCCACCAGATCCTCCGGCCCCAGCGTGCCGATGGGCTCCCGGTCCTCCCAGAGCGCGGCCACATGGGACCCCATGTGGATGACCAGCCCCCGTTCCCCGGCGTCCCCGGGAACTGCGAGGCGGTCCCCGCACCGCACCCGCGCGGCCACGGGCGTCAGCTGGCGCCTGAGCTGCGCGGGGTTGCACCAGGGCATCCGAAGGCCGCTGCGGCGCCAGGCCTGGACCAGGAAGTTGGCGCAGTCGTTGCCGACCCCCGTGTCGGGGCCGCGCCATCCCGCCCTGCGGAGAAATCCCGCGCCGAAAACATAGGGAAGCCCGAACTGCTCCGAAAGCCCCGCGTGGAACCCGGTGCCCACCGCGCGCCGGATCTCGACCCTCGCCGCGCGCCCGGGCCCGTCATCCGTTTCCAGCTCCGCGGAAAGACGGAGCACCCCGGCCTCCCCCTGGTAGGGCAGGGCGCCCATCCATGCCTCCGCCGGCAAGGTCGCGGTTTCGGTCCGCGCCAGGAGCGAAGGCTCGTAGTCCATCACCGGGGGCGCCGCCCCCGCGAAGACCTTCCCCGACGGCAGCTCCGGCAGGACGTTGTACGACCAGGCCTTGGGGGTCCACCGGATCCAGTTCACGTGGCGGATGAGCCCCGGAGACCCGCCCTCCAGATGCAAGTCGGGCTGGGCGCCGGCGCCGGGCCGCAGGACGCCGTCTGAGCCGGGCTCCGTGCCCTCCATCGCAATGCGCCAGTCGCTGTTCTCCGCCCGCCACCGCCCCAGGAGGTCCTCCCAGCGCGCCGGGTCGAGCCTCACCTCCAGGCGGGACGCGTTCGCCATGAGCAGGCTTCGCAGCTCGGGCGAGACCGACTCCGGATCGAAGCGGGGAGGCTCCCTGCGCTCGCGGTAGAAGGCCTTTGCGCGCAGGGAACGGTCCGGTCCCTCAAGGCCGAAGGGCTCGAACCGGATGGAGGCGTGGGCCAGGGAAAGGGCCCCGTTCAAGGCCATGCCCACCAGACGCGAAGCCTCCGCATCGTCCGTGAGCCAGGGACGCGAGATGGCGAAGGAGACCGCCTGGAGCCGAGGAAGGCGGAGGACCTTCGCCCAGATGCGGGAGAAGGCGGCGGCCTGCACGGAGGCGGGGCGCCCGGTGAAGAAATCCAGGTCGATGCTCACCACCACGGGGAGGTGGGCAGGGATCCGGGCTTCGAAGGAATCCGCATCGGCCAGCGCATACCCGGGGGGAAGGGCGCCCGGGACCCCGGTGGAGGAGCCCGCGGGCCGCACCCAGATCACCTTGGCCACGGGGCGCGGCATCAACGGCACGATCCAGTCGAAGGCCTGGATCGTCCCGCCCCGGCGCAGGGCCTGGGTCCGGGCCTCGCGTTCCCCGGGCGTGTCCACCCGGGCGATGCGCTCCCGGATGGACTCCGCGGCCCCGGGCCGGGTGGAATCGGGGTGGGCATCCACCAGCACCAGGGCGCAGGGCTGGGTCAGGTCCAGCGTCGTGGCCAGGAACTGGAACGTCCCGGCGTGGTTGTCCTCGAGGTACACCGGCAGGGGCCCATGCCCGGCCTGCCCCCACGCCGCCAGGGCGAAGGAGATCAGGAGGCCGAGAACCCTAACGGGAAGGACTGAATGCCGGTTTCTTGCGAAGCAGGTCATACAGGACGATCTTGGCGATGCAGGTGTCCTCGAACCGGGTGCCGGAACGGACTTCCAGGAGGGTCATGCGGATCTTGCGGACCGGCTTGGCGTAGCCGAGGATGGGCACGAGCTGGGCTTCGGCCCGGTCACCCAAGGTGGCCGTGAGGTGGAATTCGTCGTTGAGCACGATCTCCACCCGCGCGGGCCGCCCATTCTCCTGGAACAGGTCGGGCTTCTTGGAATGCTGGAAACCCGGATAGATTCCGATCGCCAGGAGCGGGGCAGGCTTCAGGGGTTCCAGTTCCACCCATTCGCCGATGCCGGGGCCCTTGACGCCCTCGCACCAGGGAACGTCCGATCGGTTGGTCGCGAGGTTCTCAGGGCCGAAGGTGTGCCCATGCTGGGGAGCCAGGGTGGAACTGGCCTTCGCCTTGAACCGCTGGTGGCCCTCGCCCCATTTGCCGGCACGGTGGAGGTAGCTCCGGAGGGGCGGATTCTCCTTATCGGCGTTGTCCGGAATGTCATCGTAATCCCGCCAATGCTCGTAGCACGCTGGAATGGCACGGATGGTGATGTCGTCGGCCAGACTGGGCTTGAGATCCTGGAAGGACCAGGTCCACGTTTCGCCTGCGCGCTTGAAACGGGCGCGGGGCTTTAGGATCTCCACCTCCGAAGCCGGAATGCCATCCACCCGAACCGTGACCGTCCCCTTCCCGATGGGGCCGTTCCAGACGGCTCCGGTGGAAAGGCGATAGGTGAAGGAGCGGGGCGTCCAATTCTCATCATCACTCACATAGTCACACTCCCCGAGGTAATCCGCCGAATAGCGGATCTCCAGGACCGTCTCCGAGGCCGCCGGGAAGGTCACCTCGGAAACCATCCAGCCTGCGATGTTCCGGAGGGCCTTGGAGCCGGGGAAGGGCGGGATCTTGCCGGTGGCGAAGGGTTCGATGGCGAATTCAGCCTTCACGGGCTGGCCGTTCATGAGGACGGCGTAGCCCCTGAGCTGCTGGATGGCCCCGAGCAGGTCCTTGCGCCGGCTCTCGCTCTGGGACGGCGGTTCCTGCCCCGTGGCCGGGTCAGGTCCCTCCTCGATAAAGTCTCCGACCTGGGTCGCCTCCACCGGGAATCCGAATTTCACCTGCTCGGCCTGGGCGGAGAGGTTCCGCATGGTGTAGCGCACCGTCACCCCGGCCTCGGTGCGGCGCAGGTCGATGGCGAGCTTTTCGTCCAGGATCCGCACATGCCGGGTCCCCGCCGCCTGGAAGGGGGCCAGGCTGCCCGAGAATTGGACCCCGAAGGTGTAGCCGCCCCCGTTGGCGCTGAGGACGCCCGCGGCCGCGGCCAGAACAAGACCACCAAGGAGAGAGGGAAGGCGGCGCCAGCGCATGATCGACTCCGGGGATTGCCAACGGGAAGGGATATCAGTGTAGCGCGGCGGGACCTTAACCTTGGGTTTCAACGCCTGATGGCTCCCCTCATGGTCCAGGTGCCGGCCCGGGGCCGAACCGGCCTTTGATGCTAAGTCCAAAAAAAAGCTTTCAAAAATTCTTGACGCACGACTCCAGAAGGTCTACATTCGGAATCAGCTTGGTAGACAACCAGCCACCATAGGAGCTTCCCCGTGTTACTCAAATCCCTCAGCCCGCTTTGCACCGTCGGCGTCACCGCGCCGCGCGTGGCGACGCTCACGGCCCTGGGATTCGATGCCCGGTGCTCGGAGTGGCCTGGTTCCCAGGAACCGAAGTCCCACAAGGACGATCGACGCCACGAGAATCAAGGCAGCTTGATTCCCACCCTGTAAGGCGCTCCCGGACGGAGTTCACAGCCGGAACGGACGCCACCGCTTGAACGGGTAGCCCAGGGGCATGGGCTGCAGCTCCCGGAATGACGGACACGCAGGATGGACGCGCACGACCCGTGGGGGCGTGGCCCAGTGGCTACGGCACCTGGCTCTGACCTAGGCACTCGGAGGTTCGATTCCTGCCGCCCCTTCCACCCATCGCCGATGGGGGATCGTTCAACGGCAGGACGCGGGCTTTTGGCTCCCGAGACCCTGGTTCGACTCCGGGTCCCCTAACCATTCCTCCCCAGGGTGAGGTCAACCGAAACCAGGTATCGGCCCCGGCTGCTATCCGGGTTGGGGATGCTATATCTCCATATGGGTTCGACTCCCATCCTCACCGCCATTGCATTTCATCAATTCTTGTTCTTTGACAGCTTCATATCGAATATAACTGCAATTCTTCAGCGATTGACCTCGCTGAAGCAGGTGGAAAACCTGGCAGGCACCGGCTCTCTTCCAGCCCGGCAGATCAACGTGTTCTCACCCCTTAGAGAAGCGCATCACCGGCTCACGAGGATCCCGGGCCTGCCTACCTAGGAGCGTTGGAGGAGCCTGGCCGTCCTCGGTGCACTGTCTATGCACACATCGCGGGTTCGAATCCCGTACGCTTCGCCAATCATCGCGGGCGGCTGGTCAGGATCAGATCCGGTCTCATAAGCCGTGAAGCAAATCCCGTTCAACTCGGGAGCCCGCATCCACCACCGCTGGGTAGCTCAGTTGGCCAGAGCGCCGGCCCCATAAGCCGGAGGCCGGGGGTTCGGTTCCCTCCCCAGCGACACCACGCCCCTGTAGAGGAACTGGCACACTCGCCACGCTCAGAATGTGGACACTCCCGGTTCGAATCCGGGCAGGGGCACCAGCAGCACCCCCGGGCCGCCCCGGGGTCTCCCGGCCCGCGCTCGGGGAGCAGGTAGGACTCCAAATCCAACCTAGCGAGGTTCGAGCCCTCGGCGGGTCGCCATCAATGCCGCAGAGCTACACGGACGAAGCAGTCGGCCGATAACCGACCTGCGCGAAACCGCTCAAGCAGGTTCGACTCCTGCTGCGGCAACCATTCACAAACTTCCTGTGCCGGCCGACCAGAAGGCATCACGCACATGAAACCTCACACCGTTCGCGCGGGCCCCCATCCGGTGGGGCAGGGCGGTGGTGCGGGCCCTCGCGGCCCGCGGCAGGACCGGACGGGGACCGCGCCCCCCCTGCGAGAAAACCCTTCACGGCGAGTTGAGCGGAATCGGTATCGCACCGTTCCTAAAACCGATAGCAAATGAGTCATTTGCCATTGGACGCCCCCCGAACAGTGCTGGTGGCGGATTCGCGTTCCGGGATCCCACCGGGAACACCTGGGTTGGTCCCGCCCGCGCCAGTTCCCTTTGCCGGTCCGGTGGCGGGTGGGATCGCTCTGGAGCGACCAGATGTGCGCTGCAAGCGCCGCTCTCTGCGCAGCGTCTTGCCCCAGAAGGACCATACATGCTCCCCACGCTTCCTCACGGGTGCTGGGGAGGTGCCATGGCCCCTTGACGGGTTGGGACGCTCCGAGAATCGAAAGGCCCTTCGGGTGATCACCAGCGCCGCTGAACCATGAAGGGAAATGCCGTACCGCTGGGCGAACTTGCTCCGCCCAATGATCGAGGTGAAGGCTGGATTGACCTCATGAACCGGAATGCCCGCATCGAAGGCACGGGCTTTCAGGTTCTCCAGGATCCTGGCGTAGCTCAGGCTGGAAAGCATCCGGGCGTAGCGCACCCCGGAGTCCTTCATCTCCCGCTTCTTGCGGGTGAAGTCCAGGGCCTCGGTCACCAGGGGTTTCCGGACCTCCTGAGCGATTCCTATAACCTGCTTGATGGCATCGCCGATCCGGGCCTTGGCCTGCCCGGTGGAGCAACCGTAAGTGATAAGGTCGATCCGGTGGATGGTCACCAGGTTCCCATCCCCATCGGTCTCAGCCAGGGCCAGGTGATCCGCGTTGAGATCCAACCCCAGGGCCCCTGCCACAGCCTGCATGGCCCCACCGGCCTCGACCGCGGTCGAGGCGAATACCCGCCAGCCCTTCTCGTCCCGGAGGAACCGGTAGGAGAGCGCCTGCTCACCAGCCAGGGCCGCCTCCAGGCGGTTGGCCCCATGGGGGAAGGTCGCTTCCAGGGTGAGGAACTTGGCATGCTCCGCCATCTGGTTGGGAAGGCGGAGCTTCAGGGCGAACCGGCCATCACCCAGGGGGGTCATCTGGCACCCTTGGCAGCCTGCGGTCTCGTCCTTGGACCCCGGGATGAACACCTCGTCTGCCCGTGCCTCCCGCCAGTCCTTGAGCCAAGCTGCGTGATCGGCATAGCCGTTCGCCGCCAATGCGAACTGGGCCCTGAACAGCTTCCGGCTCCCGAAGCATATCCGGATCCGCCCCGCGGTGCGGTCAGCCAGGAGGTCCGCATGCCGCTGCTGGAGGATGCCCAGGCGTCGCGCCTTCTGATGGCGCTTGTTGGAGCCTTTGGGCAGTTTGGACAGTCTTGCCTCCAGGCCCTCGATACGCCTCGTCAGGTCGGTGATCCGGGCTTTCTGGATTTCCTGTAGACTTCGGACCTTGCCCTTCACGGCAGCGGCCAGGGCATTGTATTGCCGCGCCGTCAGGCCGTGCAGAACCATGAAGGTGGGCTTGATCGTACCTGGATTCGCCCCGGCTGCCAGGGCGGCGAACAACGCCCGTTCCGCCTGGCCATGAATGGCCGCATACTGACCCAGCAGCGCCTCGCCCTCGGGAGAGAGCACGGGCCGCGACTGGTAGGTCCGGGTCATCATTCCCGCACTGCCTTGAGGGGATTCTGGGCCTTGGCCTTTGCGGAACGGCGACCGTAGAGGCGGGCACAGAACAAGGTGAGAACCTCGACCCTGCCCTGAGCCAGTTCGTCCTTCACGTCGCCGGGATCAACCACCACGAGGCTTCGCCCCTGGGCTTGGCGTGCCGATTCGACATCCTCGACCCTCAAACGCATCAGGCGATCGCGATACTGGACGGTGATCACGTTGATGAGGGGGTCGGCGAGGATCTTCCTCGGCTTGGGGCGATGATCGATGAACCCGCTTCCCACTTCGCCAACAGCCTCTGCTGCCGGGAGGCCGCGTGCGGCGGCGAACGTCGAGAGCCGACCCAGTTGCGCCTCCAGATCGGATTTCTGCCCAGAACCGGAGACGCGGGGGGAAATCGCGACCTTGCCAGCAACCGTGCCGGTGGGCGCTGGCTCATCGACCAGGGTCGTCCCGGAGGCGGAAAGGAAGAACGGCACCGGCATTCGGTCATCCTTGACCCACCGCAAGGTGGTTGCGTAGTGGATGCCCTTCAACTTGGTCCAGTGACTTAGTCTCATGTGGCTAAATTAGGTTGAATTCCTATTTATGCCAGTTTATTTACAACTTGCTTGCAGCCCTTCCGCAGCAGCAACAAACAGGGATACATCGCTCGCAACGCACCGGGCCAGGTACGCCGTGCTCGCAAGAGCCTGGCAAGGACCGCCCCCAGGACCCAGCTGATACCAGCCGGCCACCCAGGGGGAGAAAGGGTTCGAACCCCTATCGCGAAGGCCCACTCCCTGTTGGCCTCCCTCTGCGGATTCATTTCCACCTATCTCCCGTAGCTCAGCGCCCAGAGCGGCGGCCTCCGAAGCCGCAGGCCGTGGGTTGAAGTCCCACCGGGAGCACCAAACGCGGCAGCAAGGCATGGCGGTACTTCGTAGCTCAGTTGGTAGAGCATTTGCCATTTAAGCAAAATGTCACTGGTTCAAATCCAGTCAATCCCGCAAGGGATTACCCCGGCTGCCGATTCCCTCCGCGTAACCAAATCTTGTCGCAGCAAGGCCAAGGGCTTCATCAACGCTGGTTCGATTCCAGCCCTCCCGAATGGGAGGTAGCCAAGTGGTAAAGCACCAACGCCCTGGCCGATTTCCTCGACAAGCACCTTCTCCCCCCGGCGCCACCCTGCCAATCCCGGCCAGGCGCCCGCCTCTCCCTCGCGCAGCAGGGCAGTACCTGAAAGGAGGCCACCATGGCCCGATTCGCCTTCTGGAAGCGCAAGGCTTCCGAACCCGACACCCTCAACCTCGCCGCAGGCCAGGCCCACACCCTGAGCCCCAAGCTGGAATTCGCCTCGGCCCTCATGACCACCTTCACCACGGACACCTTCTACGCGTCCGCCGGCGACCAGGTGGCCCGCATCGCCGAACTGACCCGCAAGCTCGAGGACCCCCTCTTCGCGGCCAAGGCCGCCGTCTACACCCGCAAGCGCAACGGTCTCCGTTCCGTCTCGCACATCGTGGCCGGCGAGCTCTCCCGCCGGGTGGACGTGAAGGGCGCCCCCTGGCTCCGTTCCTTCTACCGCAAGGTCGTCCAGCGTCCCGATGACATCACCGAGACCCTGGCCTACCTCAAGGGCTCCGGCAACCCCGAGCTGCGCAAGCTCTCCAACGCCATGAAGCGCGGCTTCGGCGAAGCCCTCGGCGCCTTCGACGCCTACCAGCTCGCCAAGTACCAGCGTTCCGACCGGGACCCCAACCTGATCGACGCGGTGAACCTGATCCACCCCAAGTCCACGCCCGCCCTCGCCGCCCTGATGACCGGAACGCTGAAGCCCGCCGAGACCTGGGAGACCAAGCTCACCCAGGCCGGTCAGCAGGCCGCGAAGGAAGGCCTCACCGAGACCCAGAAGACCGACCTGAAGGGCCAGGCCTGGGGCGACCTCCTCGTCCAGCGCAAGCTCGGCTACCTCGCCGCCCTGCGCAACCTCCGCAACCTCGCGGAACAGGCCCCGGAAACCCTCCACCTCGCCCTGGACCTCCTCACCGATGTCCGGCAGGTGGCCACGTCCCAGGTCATGCCCTTCCAGCTCGCCACCGCCGCCGCGGTGCTGGCCCACACCAAGGCCGACACCACCCCGGTGAAGAAGGCCCTGGAAAAGGCCATGGAGCTTTCCCTCATGAACGTCCCCACCTTCGAGGGCCAGACCCTCATCGCCGTGGACGTTTCGGGCTCCATGAACGGCCGGCTGCTCCGCATCGCGGCGCTCTTCGCGGCGGTGCTGTTCAAGTCGCAGGAGAAGGCGGACGTGATGCTCTTCGACACGCAGGTGCAGCACCTCCGGCTGCACCCGTCCGACTCGCTCACCAGCCTCACCCAGGCGATCGAGAACGCCGCCACCCACGGCGGAACGGACTTCCGGCTCATCTTCCAGAACGCCGCGAAGGCCTACGACCGGATCATCATCCTGTCGGACATGCAGGCCTGGGTGGGCCACCAGACCCCGGCCGCCGAGCTTGCCGCCTACAAGCGCAAGCACAAGGCGGACCCGCGGATCTTCAGCTTCGACCTGGCGGGTCACGGAACCCTCCAGTTTCCGGAGGCGAAGGTCTTCGCACTGGCGGGCTTCACGGATGCCGTTCTCGGCACCCTCAAGAACCTGGAAAAGGACCCCTCGGCCCTCGTACACGAGATCGAGGCGGTCCAGCTGTGAAAGCCTCGGGGTCCTAGGCTCTGGGGTGCTCACCAACGCTCCCCGGCCCTTGGGCGGGGGAGGAAAGGAGGTGATCTGACAACGCACGACCCGGAGTGGAGGGCCGAATCCGACCCTCGGCCCTCCACGCCCGGCACCGCAGGAAACCCAGGCCCGTGTCGCGAAGAGGTACAGCATCCCGGCTTAAACCCGAGCCATTGCCGGTTCGACTCCGGCCGCGGGCACCATCAACGCCCTTGTAGCTCAACGGAAGAGCGCCGCCCCCACATGGCGGAGGCCGTTGGATCAACACCAACCAGGGGCACCAACGGGAGAGAGCGCAAAGTGGCCGAGCGGCTGGCCTTTCAAGCCAGACAACCTAGCGGGTTCGAGTCCCGTCTCTCCTGCCAACAGGCACCTTGAACTTCGAGCGGCAGAAGCCCCGGCTCTTACCCGGGACGGTGCGGGTTCAAGTCCCGCAAGGTGCACCAATATCAGCGCGTGGGGCAGCGGCCGCCCTCCAGTTTCGGGAACTGGCTTACGCAGGTTCGAATCCTGCCGCGCTGACCAAAGGGGGAATCGTCCAAAGGCAGGGCCTTGGTCTTCCAAACCGATGATGCCGGTTCGAATCCGGTTTCCCCCTCCACTTTCGCCGGATCCGCAAAGGACGAGGCGCCGCGCCTGGCGCGATCGGCTACTGCTCCTTGGTCTCCGCGCCCGTTAGCCTGACGATGCGCAGTTCGGGGGGATTCACTCGGGTCTGTTTGACATTCTGAAGGTTGCGGAGTTCCACCCGGTTCTCGTCCGCCTTCCCGGAGTGGTCGTAGATCCAATAGGCGGACCGGTTCGTGTGCAACCCGAAGGTCACCTACACCCACGCAGTTATTGCAGATATGAAGCTACGCCTCCCAGGTCATGACGCCGTGACGCACGCCCCGTAAGCGTGAAGGCTGGGTTGAAGTCCCAGGGGAGGATCCATTCGCGGGCGTGGCGGAACCGGCATACGCCTCCAGCTCAAACCTGGAGCCCTTGTGGGTTCGAATCCCACCACCCGCACCAACGAGGTATCCCATGTCCAGAACCACCAAAAGCCACCGTTTCCAGACCGTCCTCGCCTTGGACTGCCACTTCATGCCCATGGTCGAGATGTCCCGCCGCAAGGCCCTCAAGGCCCTCGCCACGGGCCGGGCCCACGCCCTGGACCTGCGCACCTGGTCCAAGCTGGGCCTGCAGGAGGTCGCCTCGCAGCCGCTCCACGCGGTGGTCTTCGCCAAGGTGAAGGCCGTCTCCGAGGCCAAGCTCGGCTTCGGCCGCGGCACCGCCAGCATCCTGCGCCGTGACGGGCACCGCTGCCAGTACGTGGGCTGCACCCGCCGCGCCACCACCGTGGACCACGTCATCCCCCGCTGCCAGGGCGGCCCCAGCGTCTGGGGCAACCTCGTGGCCTGCTGCCGCGAGTGCAACGCCCGCAAGGGAGGAAGGACGCCGGAGCAGGCCGGGATGGAGCTCAAGGCGGGGATCCGCTCGCGGCGGGCGCTGCTGATGGATCGGTTTCTCGCGATGGCGAAGGCGGGAGGGACTTTGTAAGCCAACACTCGATCTTTGGGATGGTGTCTCGTCTGGCAGTCCCGGATCGCACGTTCAAGACCGTCACCTGTCCTTCCCCGCGATGTACCGCAAGGTTGGATGCATCCACGCCGGCGCCAACGGCAGGTCCTTTAGGAGGCGCTTGCAGTCCAAGGGGCTTAAGGTCTCCCTCAGATGGGACACTCTTGCCAGGCTGACATTTCCTTTGCCCAGACTTCGGAGGGCGGCGAAAACAAGGCTGCTTATCGGTGCGGCGCTTCCCACCTTACGGAGGGGGCGCCGTTTGAGTTCGACACTCAGGGACCCCACGGTCACCAGATGACTTGGCCCATCCGTCAGGAACACAGCCTTCACCGGCACCTGCTCAGAAAGCCCCAGGAGGTTCGCGGCCATGGCTTCCATGGGCTGGATCGTCGCTCCATCTCGCCGCGCCAGGGCCTGGGCGATGGCCTCAGCGGTGGGTAGCAGATCGCCCAGCAGTGGATGGGACCGGGGAACGTCATAGAGCCCGCGGGCGAGGTTGCGCAAGCCACCACTCCTCACAAGCCGCATGAGGGCCATCCCGACACTGTGAGGCGACCCCAAGTCAAGAAAGTCGAATGGTGTGAAAACCCTTCCTGAATCCGTTCGTGCCTGCCGGGCGATGCGCTGGGCGAGACTCTTGCTGATCGGTTTTCTTTTGGCCTTTGGCCTGAGTTGATGATTGGGTTCCTCGTCTGGGATGGCAGGAGGTAGCTTGGGCATGCTGATAATTTGAACTATTGAGTTAAAAAAACAATGGCAAGTTTTTAACATAATTTGCATGGTGGCATTGAGAAATATCTACATAAAGCTATTAATAAAAACAATTAATATCTTTGAGTTGCTCGAGTCAACTTATCAATTTTCCGGTGATGGCCAAGGCAACCCTACCGTACCTTCCCACCGCTTTGGCGAACCCACGACAAGAGCGCGTTGGCGGCCTCCTCCGGCAGTTCCTTCACTGGAATAGGCATTGGATGAGTTATGCCTTTCCTGAGGATGAAGATGAACTTCCGGGTTCGAACGACCCTGTCGATACCAGCCCACTTCACCGTGGTGGTCACGATGGAAGTCGAGGCGGCCATGCCCTCCTCGTTGAAGGAAAAGACCACCTGAGGGTTCCCTCCCTCTGCCGCCGACGCCGAGGATTGCCTGAAGGCGCGCACCCAGCCCGACCAGTAGACCAGGACCACACCGAGGCACAGACCCGATAGCGTTCCATATTCAACGTTCTGGAACCAGAACACACCAAAGGCGAAGAGTGCCAGGGTCAGGACCAGGAAAACGACATTGGTTCGCCAGAGGAATGCGAGGTAAGCCTGCCGCGTCATCGCGGGCGTGTAGGTGTAAGAGGTTTCGAATGCTTGCATTGGGTGTCCTTCGGGTCATCGTGGTTTGTTGATCGTTTCTGGCAGTCCATCTATAGGAGCAGGTCACAGAGGAGGGACGCTGACTGGATGGAGTGAGCTGCTGGAGTAACCCCATAGATGGAGGACCTGGAAGGGCAGGGGTATGGTTTGTCGGATCAGACGGGAAGGTACAGGGTTTCACGCGGGCGAACCGGGCTTCATCCGGTGCTGCGCGGCATGCCTCCCTTGAAGGGGCTGGGCCGATTCGGATTCCTGCCCCGTGCCGTCAACGCTCGAAACCCAGAACGCTCCAACTGACCCCATCCCGCTTCAAGGTGTCTTCCGCCCGCTCCTTGTGGATGCACTGGAGTCCGTGCTGTGCCGCAAGCCCTTCCAACTCCTCCTCTGAAACCGGGAAGAAGCCTTGTCCCCTGAGGTCTGGCCCGTGTCTCAGGCTGATGATCAACCGCCCCCCGGGCGCAAGCATCTCCACGAGCCTGCCGAAGGCCCTGGGCCGATCCCCCGCCTCCAGATGCATCCACACCCCTGAAAGCATCACAAGGCCAAAGCCACCCTCGTACCCAACCAGCCTCGCCAGCTCCGGAAGCGCATCCCCGACCCACGTGATCCCCACCTCCGGGTGCCGCAGCCGCCCCTCCCGCCGCATGGCGTCTGAAGGTTCGCAAGCCACAACTTCGTACCCCTGGCCGGCAAACCAGGCCGCATCGCGTCCCGATCCCGCCCCGATGTCCAGCACCCGCAGCGGGGCAGCGGAGATCAACCCCAGGATGGAGCCGTGGATGCTTTCGAAGGAAAGCGACTCATAGAGGTCGGCGAAGCCCCCCGGGTCCCTTTCGTAGGCTTTCCATGTGCCTGGCATGGAACCAGAATGGCCTTTGAGGAGGTTTGTTTGGGAGCGTTTTTCCACTGTGGCCTCAAACCTCCGTCCCCTCTGCCAGCACCTCCAGGACCTTGTCGTAGGCGAAAAGCCGGTTCCTCTGTCCTCCGGTGATCTCCCTGATCAGCCCGGCCCGCACCAGGTAGTCCAGGGACTTGTTGACCGTGGCTGGGGAAAGCCCTTCCGCCTTGCAGATCGCTCCTGACGAGCTGATGGGATGGCCCTGGAGGTGGTGATGTACTTGGATTACCGACGCGGCGACCCGGGTGCTCTGGATGGCCTTCAGGTCGTCGTTGAACAGGGCAAGGAGGTTTCTGGCGGTAGTGACGGCGCTGTCCGATGTCTCGGCGACACCCTGGTAGAAGAAGTCCAGCCACGCCTCCCAGTCGCCGTCCTGGCGGACCCTTTGGAGAAGATCGTAATAGGTGGACCGGTGCTCCTTCAGGAAAAGGCTGAGGTAGAGCATCGGTTCCCTCAGAACCCCCTCCCGGCTGAGGATAAGGGTGATCAGAAGCCGGCCCACACGCCCGTTGCCATCCAGAAAGGGATGCAGGGTTTCGAACTGAACATGGGCCAGGGCCGCCTTGGTAAGGGGGTCGGAAGGCCCGTGCAGAAAAGCCTCCCAAGACGCCAGACATCCCGCCAGTTCCTCGTGAGGCGGCGGAACAAAGGTCGCATTGCCGGGTCGGCTGCCTCCGATCCAGTTCTGGGACCGGCGGAACTCTCCGGGCTCCTTGCTGCTTCCTCGCCCCTTGGAGAGAAGCACTCCGTGGATTTCCCTTACCAGACGCAGGCATAGGGGAAACCCCTCCCCAAGCCGTCGAAAGCCGAGGGCCATGGCGGCCACATAATTCGATACCTCCACGACGTCGTCCATGGGAGCGCCGGGAGCCTGGGCATTTTCGAAGGTGAGCAGGTCCGACAATGAAGACTGGGTGCCTTCGATCTGGGAGGAGAGCACGGCCTCTTTGCGGACGTAGCTGTAAAGGAAGAGCGCTGGATCGGGTAGCAGGGTCGTCACGCCATCGAGGCGGCCAAGGGCGGTGGCAGCCTGCTGGTGGGCCATCACCAATCCGTTTGTCCAGGAAATCGGAGGATCCGGTGGCAAAGGTGCCGGGATGAAGGCCCGAACCCTCTCGCTCTGGGTGCTCTGGGTGACGTAATGGCCCGTTGGGGTTCGGAGCATCCGAGGTCCTTCCGAAACTGAAATAAGAGTCTGTCTTATTTTAGCAAATGGCACAATTATAAAATAACAGTTCTACGGATGGCTGTTCGCTTGCCTGATTTACACGTTAAAACCAATAATATAAATTGTTACAGCTCTGTTCGGCTGCGGTCCGAGGTTCACAATCCAGCACCTCGTGCCACGTGAAGCCGGCAAAGGCCCCGGCGCCCTTCCATCCGGGCCCAGGTGGATGGCAGGCGATCCGTATCACCGGTTGGCCTTCGCCTGTCAGGGTGGGTATCGACAGGTATCGCACTGTTTTTCCTTGGTCATTCATTGTCATCACAAGCAATTCTGTCGCCCTCGGTTTCAGGGGCTATAATCCCCCCGCACGCCTCTGACCGCAAGGGAGCACCCCATGTCCATGGATTCGAAATGCCCGTTCTCGGAAGGCAACCCCAAGCGCTCGGTGGCAAATGCCCCCCAGGAACACCGACTGGTGGCCCGACCAGCTCAGGCTGGACCTCCTCCACCAGCACTCCCCCCGGTCCAACCCCCTGGGCCCGGCTTTCAACTACCCCAAGGCCTTCAAGACCCTCGACCTGAACGCCGTCATCCACGACCTAACCGTCCTCATGACCGACTCCCAGCCCTGGTGGCCCGCGGACTTCGGCCACTACGGACCCTTCCTCATCCGCATGGCCTGGCACAGCACCGGCACCTACCGGGTCAGCGACGGCCGCGGCGGCGGCAGCACCGGCAACCAGCGCCTCGCCCCCCTCAACAGCTGGCCCGACAACGCAAGCCTCGACAAGGCGCGCCGTTTGCTCTGGCCGATCAAGCAGAAGTACGGCCGNNAACACCAACCTGGACAAGGCCCGCCGGCTGCTCTGGCCCATCAAGCAGAAGTACGGCCGCCGCCTCTCCTGGGCCGACCTCATGGTCCTCGCCGGCAACGTCGCCCTGGATTCCATGGGCCTGAAAACCTTCGGCTTCGCCGGCGG
>DBME01000416.1 GCA_002298155.1 Holophagaceae bacterium UBA706
TGGATCCCTAATCCAGAAACGGGACGGGGCTGGGCGGAACGGCTACCGGGTCAGGCCACGGTGCGGATGGTGATGAAGGCTTCGGCGGCCCCCAGGCCCACGGTGGCGCCCCGGAGGGTGGCCAGGGCCCGCAGGGCCTGGATGGAACGCTCGTGGGGGGGTTCCATCACCTGGGAACGGAAGATGGCGAAGGCCTCCAGCTTGTCCTCCAGGGTCGCGCTGATGTCCACGTAATGGTTCGGGGTGAACGCGGGGGTGAGGAAGGGCGCGTTCCAGTTGGTTTCCGAAAGGGTCTCGTAGGCGTACAGGTGCCGCGGGAACCCCGCGGTGTTGGGCCGCGCCGCCACGAGGGCCGACTGGAACACCAGCTGGTGGTCCCGGTGCACGTCCCCGATGAAGGGCAGGTACAGCTCGTCGGGCATCAGGGACCGCAGGCAGTCCAGGAGGTGGTGGTTGAGTTCCCGGTGCATGAGCGTGTCCAGCTCCGCGGCGGGCAGATCCAGGAACCGGGTGGAGGCGACCCCCAGCCGCGCGTGGGCCAGGCAGGCCTCGCGGCGGCAGGCGTTCTCCTCCTCGGGGGAATAGGTGGGCGGGAAGCCCCGGGTGGCCACCACCACGTGGACCTTGTGGCCCTCCTGCGCCCAGCGCGCGATGGATCCGCCCAGGCCCAGGACCTCGTCGTCCGCGTGGGGGGCCAGGATCAGCTTCGTGAGTGGGGTCATGGGTCGTTCCTTTCGTCCAGGGGTGTCGCATCGGGAATGCCGCTGATCTGGGAGCCGTCCGGGGCGTAGGCGGTGCGGTCGAGGAAGACCACCCTCACGGTCCGCAGCAGGATCCGGAGGTCCAGGAGCAGGCCCGCGTGGTCCACGTACCAGACGTCCAGGGCCACGCGCTCCCGCCAGGTGTTGCGCCCTGCCCCGTTCACCTGCTGCCATCCGGTCATGCCGGGCAGGACGTCCAGGCGCCGCCGGTCGTGGGGCGTGTAGTACGGCAGGAAGCGCGGCAGGAGGGGCCGTGGTCCCACGAGGCTCATGTGCCCCAGCACCACGTTGAGGAGCTGGGGAAGTTCATCCAGGCGGTACTCCCGCAGGACCCGCCCCACCGCGGTGATGCGCGGGTCGTCCCGGCGCAGGGTGGCGCCGCCGCGGCACGGGTCCGCCGCCAGGGTCCTGAACTTGAGGATGGTGAAGACCTTCCCCCCCAGGCCCAGGCGCGCCTGGCGGAACAGGATGGGTCCCCGCGAGTCCAACCGGACCGCCAAAGCAACGATCAGCAGTACGGGCGCCAGGAGGACCAGGAGGAGGAGGCTCCCCGTGAGGTCCAGGCAGCGCTTGAGCAGCCGCCTCATAGGTACCTCCCCAGGCCGGACAGGTCCGCGACGCGGTGGTGGGGCGACCGCCTTAGGGGCACATCGAGACCCGCGTAGGGGCCCGTGCCCACCCCCAGGGTGAGCATCCCCAGGCGGCGGGGCCCCTCGAAATCGCACAGCGGGTTGTCCCCCACGAAGGCGCACTGGCCGGGCCGCAGCCGCAGCCTCCGGCAGGCCAACAGGAAGGGGAACGGACTTGGTTTGTGCAGAAGCCGGGGGAAGTCCCCGGTGAAGACCCGCTCCTCGAACCAGGGAGCCAGCCCCAGGGCCTCCACCTTGTACCGCTGCGTGTCGCTGCGGCCATCGGTGACCAGGAAGAGCCGGGTCCCCTTGGACCGCAGGCGATCCAGCACCGGGATGGCTTCCGGGTAGGGGTGCATGGGTGGCCGGTGCCGGTGGTAGCGCTCCACCAGGTCCGCCACCAGGGCGGGATCCTCCAGCCCCAGGGCCGTCAGGGCCGCGTCGAAGAGCGCCGGGTGCCCGGCGCCCAGGTTACCGAGAGTCTCCCGGAGCACCCGTTCCGCGTGGTCCGGAGGGCAGCCCGCGCGGCCGCCCAGTTCCTCCGCGATGGAACCCAGGAAGGACAGCACGAAGCGACCCTGGTCCCAGAGGGTGTAGTCCAGGTCGAAACCCACGGCGAGCAATTCATCGGCCACGGCCTCAGCCCCCCGCCGGCGCCAGGAAGAACTCCTCCCAGTACCGGTACATCACGAGGGGTGCGGCGGGTTTGAGCCATGCCGCGGGGATCCGCCCCTCGCCCAGGGCCAGGATCCCCTGGAAGTACGGCACCCCCGCGGCCTGGCTGAGGATGGCCGTGCCTGCGATGCGCGCGTTGATCTCGGTGAAGCTCAGGCCCTCGCCGGCGAAGCACTGGATGTTCACGGGACCCACCAGGCCCAGGGCCTTGACCGCGCGCCGCACGGGCTCGAGCAGGTCGTCCCGCCAGCAGGTGGCGCCCTTGGAGGAGATGCCCGAATCCACGGCCAGACGCCGACGGGGGGACAGGATCCGCACCTCGCTGTCCATCCCGGCCAGCACGTCCAACGTCAGCTCCTCGCCCACACAGCGCTCCTGCACCACCGCGCCCGGGGTCCGCGACGCGAAGAACGCCGCCTCGTGGTGGTCGCGGGCCATCTGCACCCCCGCGCCGCCGCGCCCGGCGCGGGGCTTCACCACGAAGGGGCCCGGGCCCAGGGCCCCCTCCCGGTAGTCCTCGGCGGCCACGGTCATTGGCGTGGGGATGGCCAGCTTGCGGAACGCCTCGTAGGTGAGCAGCTTGTCCGTGCAGACGCGCAGGGCCTCCGGCGGGGAGATCAGCACCCGCGTCCCGACGCCCTCGAAGCGGGATCGATGGCGTGAGCAGATGAGCAGCTCCTCGTCCAGGGCGGGCAGCAGGAGATCCACGGATTCCTGGGAGCAGATCTCCAGCATGCGGTCCAGGTAGCCCTCCGCGTCGGCGCGGGGCACCACGTGGGCGGCATCGGCGAAGGAGAAGCCCACGGAGGCCGGGTCGCAGTCCGCCGCCACGATGCGGCAGCCCAGGCGCCGGAAGGCGCGGTACTGGGTCACGGAGGGCGGCGAGCCCGCGGCGGTGCGCAGGAGGGTCAGGGGGCGGCGGTTCGGAGTTTCCATGGGGACCTCAGGGGCGGCGGTAGGCGGGGAAGAAGTCCTCGCCGGGCGCCTCGCGGGCGCCGGCGAGTTCGTGGTACACCCTCGGAAGGAGGACCTGGCGGAACGTGCAGAAGCGGGCCCGGAGCCGGGAGAAGCCCTGCTTGAAGAAGGCCAGGGAGTCCTGGGCGCAGCCCACGCCGCCGCCCAGGTGCAGGGTGTGGTGGCCGCGCTCCAGGCCCCACAGGCGGAGGTCGTTGATCAGCAGCTTGTTGGCCGAAAGCGCCTGGAACTTGGTGAAGGTCCCGGTGAGGAAGTACTGGATGAGACCGTTCACTTCCGAGAAGAAGACGCCCCCCATGATCTCGCCGTCGGGGGTGTAGGCGGTGCCCAGGTGGAAATGGTCCGAGGCCTCCAGCATCAGCCGCTCGAAGAAGGCCCGGGGGAAGAAGTAGAACGGCAGGGCGTTCAGCCTGCGCATGGTCTCGTAGTAGGCTTCGATGACCACGTCCACGGTGTCCCATTCGTCCCGGCGCACGACACAGCCGTCCGCCAGCTGGCCGGAGATGAACTTCCGGTTCTTCTTGTCGATGCCCATCCAGCTCAGTTCCTCGTCCCGCAGGTCGATGTACACCGTGGGACCGTGGGCCCGCACGTCACCGAACTGGGAGAGGATCGTATCCGGAACCCCCAGGAAGGGGTTCAGCCGCAGGAACAGGGAAACGACCTTCTCCTGCGCCAGGAAGGTCTCCAGGTTGGCGAAGGCTTCCGCCAGGCGGTCCTGGCGGGTGTCACCCCAGTTCACGGGGCCCGGGTAGCCGTACGGGGAGGCCAGGTCGAAATGCCCTGCGAAGCTCTCGCCGAAGGTTTCCAGGGAGCGCTTGATGAGCGGCACCGCCAGACCGTGGTCGCCCGCATCGTACACGAACATGACCGGACGGCCACCTTCATGGTCCGCGCAGGCCTTCAGGTAGGCGGGAAGGTGGAACAGATCATGGGGAACCTTGCGCAGGACTTCCATCCAGCGCGGATCGTCCGGCTCCAGGAAGCCGACGAAATTGGGAGCATCCAGGGACGGGCCCGCGGCTCCCGCTTCGATCTTGGATGGACCGCTCTTCCCGCGGGCGGGGAGGTCCTCGCCCGCATGGGCATCGCCCTTGATGATCCGGGCGGGCGTACCCACGACGGTCACGTATTCCGGGATGTCCCGGATGACGACGGTGCCGGCGCCCACCACGGCATTGCGCCCGATGGTCACCTGCTCCTTGACCACCGCGCCGATGCCGATCCAGCTGCAGTCGCCCACGGTCACGCCGCCGGCAAGGCGAACGCCGGGGGCCACGTGCACGCCGTCGCCCAGGACGCAGTCATGTCCCACGGAGGCGCCGGTATTGATGATCGACCCCATGCCGATGCGGGAATCGATGATGAGCGCCGCCTGGGCGCAGACCACGGAGCCAGGTCCCAAGGTCGTGTAGCGGCTCACGGACGCGTCAGGGTGCACCAGGACGGGGAGCTTGAAGCCATGCCCCATGAGGCGCTTGAGCAGTTCCAGACGGAAGGTGTTGTCTCCGAAGGCGATGATCGCCTCCTCGAACTCGCCCAGGAAGCCCTCGGCGGCCGAGATCTTCCCGATGACGGGCCATTCATGCACGGCTTTGAGCGTGGGGAACTTGTCGTCCAGGAAGGCGATGCGATCCCAGTGGCCGAGCAGGCTTGCGATGTTGGCCACCACTTTGCCTTGGCCACCAGCACCGATGATGAGCAATCCTGGCATTTTTTTACCCCTGGGTCCTAGATCTTTCAAGGATTATACATCCCTGAGCTCCCTTGTCTGTTCGTCATTGTCGAGGCTTTCCGGGGGATGGGTCTCCCGGCGAAACATCCCTTGGCGAGGCAGGTTGGCGAATTGCCCGCACGCCATGAGAAAAGGGTTGACCCGAAGGGTTCCAGGATGTTCATTTGTTAGCAGGTTCTCGATCGATTTCGACGCTGGGAATGAGCGTTTTTTTCTAGGTCCCGTTATCCCGGAGCTGCCCACCGATGTCCCTTCCCGCCGCGAATGATGCTTCCCTGTGCGCTCCCTTCTCCCCTTGGCCCTCCTATGCTCCCGATGAAGTCGAGGCGGTGAAGAAGGTCCTCGAAAGCGGCCGGGTGAACTACTGGACCGGCCAGGAAGCGCGGGAATTCGAACGGGAGTACGCCAGCGCCTCCCGCTGCGAGAAGGCCATCGCCCTGTGCAACGGCACCTCGGCCCTGGAACTGGCCATCTATGCCCTGGACATCCCCCCGGGCTCGGAGATCATCACCTCGCCCCGCACCTTCATCGCCAGCGCCAGCTGCGCCGTCATGCGGGGCTGCACGCCTGTGCTGGCGGACGTGGATCCCGTCAGTCAGAACATCACCGCCGCCACCATCGAGAAGGTCATCACGAAGAAGACCGCCGCCATCATTCCCGTCCATCTGGCGGGCTGGCCCTGCGACATGGACCCCATCATGGCGCTGGCCAAGCACTACGGCCTCAAGGTCATCGAGGATTGCGCCCAGGCCAACGGCGCCACCTACAAGGGCCTCCCCGTGGGCAGCTTCGGCCACATGGCCGCCTTCTCCTTCTGCCAGGACAAGATCATCACCACCGGCGGCGAGGGCGGCCTGCTCACCACCAACGACATGGACCTGTGGTCCCGCGCCTGGAGCTTCAAGGACCACGGCAAGAGCTGGGACGCGGTGTACAACCGCGAGCACGCCCCGGGCTTCCGCTGGCTGCACGAATCCTTCGGCACCAACTGGCGCATGACGGAAGTGCAGGCGACCATCGGCCGCGCCCAGCTGGCCAAGCTGCCGGAATGGACCCGGATCCGCCGCCGGAACCTGGCACGGCTGAACGAGGCCTTCGAGGGCTTCTCCTGCGTGCGCACGACCCCCACCCCGGAGGAGATCGGCCACGCGGCCTACAAGGCCTATGTGTTCGTGCGGCCGGAGCACCTCAAGGACGGCTGGAGCCGCGACCGCATCATGGCGGAGATCACCGCCCGCCGGATTCCCTGCTTCACGGGCAGCTGCAGCGAGATCTACCTGGAGAAGGCCTTCACGGGCGCCGGCTACGGCCCCCGGGAGCCCCTGCCGGTGGCCCGGGAGCTGGGCGAGACCAGCCTGATGTTCCTGGTCCACCCCACGCTCACGGAGCAGAACATGGATGAGATGATCACGGTCGCCCGCGACGTGTTCGCCCGGGCCTCCCGGTGAACGCATCATGAGCCGCCCGGGCCTGACCTACCGCTTCGCCAAGCGGACCCTGGACCTCCTCGGCGCCGCCTTCCTGCTCCTGGTCCTGGCACCCGTCCTGCTGGTGCTCTGGGTCCTCGTGCGCACGAAGATGGGGAGCCCTGCCCTCTTCCGCCAGGAGCGGGCGGGCAGGAACGCGCGCCCCTTCATCATGGTCAAGTTCCGCAGCATGCTGGACGCCCGGGACGCGGACGGCAAGTCCCTGCCGGACGCCCAGCGCCTCACCCCCCTGGGCCGTTTCCTGCGCAGGTCCAGCCTTGACGAGCTGCCGCAGCTCTGGAACGTGCTCAAGGGCGACATGAGCTTCGTGGGTCCACGGCCGCTCTATCTGGAATACGTGCCCCGGTACTCCCCCACCCAGGCGCGCCGCCTGGAGGTCAAGCCCGGCATCACCGGCCTCGCCCAGATCACCGGCCGCAACGCCATCGAATGGGCCGACCGGTTGGCCATTGACGTGGATTACGTGGAACGGGCCTCTTTCCTATTGGATCTGGAGATCCTGTTGCGCACGGTACGCAAGGTCATCAAGTCCGAAGGCATCCCGGCGACGGGCCTGGGAAATACGAAGTTCATGGGTGCCCCTGACACCCAGGTGGCCAAGCGGAAACCCTAACCTCCCATCTTTTTCTTTTTCGGCGATCCTCGGTAACCCCGG
>DBME01000293.1:0-2794 GCA_002298155.1 Holophagaceae bacterium UBA706
GCCCCTGGGAGGCGGGGGGACCTGGAAGCCGTGCGGCTCCAGGGTGAAGCCGCGCGCCAGGGCGTGGAGGCCGCCCGGGGCTCCCTGAAGCCCGAAGTGGGCATCAACCTGTCCGCGGGCACCGCCCGCTACGCCCTGGGCTCCGGAGGCACCTGGACCACCGCCTCCCTGGGCGCCAAGTGGAGCTTCTCCTTCGCCGACACCCGCCGCGTCCACGCGGCCCGCGCCNNCGGCCTCAAGTGGCAGGAACAGCAGGCCGCCCGCGAATCCCAGGAAGCCCGCCGCGCCGTGGAGACGGCCCAGGCCAAGATCACCTTCGCCAAGGCGGCCGTGGAGGCCTCCGAAAGCGCCCGCGCCATCCGCACCGCCCGCCACCGCGAGGGGCTCCTGCCCCTGGTGGAGGTGCTGGACGCCGAGGCCGGGCTCTCCGGTGCCCGCACCCTCCTGCTCAACAGCCAGCTGGAATGGCGGCTAAGCCGCGCCCAGCTCGCCCTGGCCCTCGGACAACCCATTGAAGGCGTCACGGAGTAGCTCATGAAGCGCACCCTCATCCTGCCCATCACCGCACTCCTTGCCGGCCTGGCCTGCGGCAAGCACGAGCCCTCCGAATCCGCCCCTCAGCTGCCCCCCGTCAGGGTCCGCCTGACCTCCGCCGAGGCGCCCGGGACCTCGGGCTGGATCGCGGCCACCCTCACCGCCACCCGCAAGGCCACCCTCTCCACGCGCATGGCCGCCTCCGTGAAGCGAGTGCTGGCCAGCGAAGGCCAGCACGTCGCTGCGGGGGCCCTCCTCGTCAGCCTCGCCGACGACGACCTCCAGGGCGGCCTCAAGGCCGCCGAAGCCGCGGTGGCCGCCGCCGAGGCCCACCACCGGCGCATCGAAAACCTCGCGATGGTCAACGCCTCCACCGCCAGCGAACTGGAGATGGCCGCCACCCAGCTGGCCCAGGCCCAGGCGGCCCTGGCCGGGGTGAAGGCCAACCTGGCCTACACGCAGATCCGCGCCCCCTTCGCCGGGGTGGTCCAGCGGCGCATGGTCGACGAAGGGGCCTTCGTGGGCCCGGGCCAGCCCCTGGTCGAACTCGAAGGCCAGGGCGCCCTGGAACTGGAGGGCACCCTCTCCGAGAGCGAGGCCCAGGGCCTGCGCATCGGCGCCAAGGTCCCCTTCGAGGCCGAAGGCCGCACCGGCAACGCCGAGATCACCGCCCTCTCCCCCGGCGGCGACCCCGTGTCCCACCGGGGCATCGTGCGGGCCCGCATCCTGGGCCCGGCGGGGTCCTGGCGCACCGGCACCTTCGCGCGCATCAAGGTCCCCGGCGCGGCCCGGACCGAAGGCCTCTCCGTGCCCACCACCGCCCTGGTCACCCGGGGCGAGCTCACCGGCGTGTTCGTGGCCCGGGAAGGCAAGGCCGAACTGCGCTGGCTCTCCCTGGGCGAAGCCCGGGACGGCGGCGTGCCCGTGCGGGCCGGGTTGAAGGCCGGTGAATCCGTCATCGACAACCCCGGTCAGCTCGTGGACGGGCAGCCCATCGAGGTGGCCAAATGAGCACGCCGCACCGTCTGGGCCTCGCGGGGACCATGGCCAAGGGCTTCCTGCGCAGCAAGCTCACCCCCCTGATCGTCCTGGCCTCGCTCATGCTGGGCGTCATGGCCGTGGTCCTCACCCCCCGGGAGGAGGAACCGCAGATCATCGTCCCCATGGTCGACCTCTACGTCCCCTTCCCCGGGGCCAGCCCCAGGGAGGTGGAGGCCCAGGTCACCACGCCCCTGGAGAAGCGCCTCTGGGGCATTCCCGGGGTGGAGTATCTCTACGGCACGAGCCGGCCCGGCATGGCCATGGTCACCGTGCGCTTCAAGGTCAACGAGCCCCAGGAGCCCAGCCTCGTCAAGGTCCACCAGGAACTGGCCGCCCACCCGGAGATCTTCCCCGCCGGCGCCATGAAGCCCATCGTGCGCCTCCAGACCATCGACGACGTGCCCTTCCTGGCCCTCACCCTCCATGCCGGCGACCAGACCCCGGGCCAGCTCCGCAAGCTGGGCGAGGCCCTCGCCCGGGAGCTCTCCACGGTCCCCGACACGGCCCAGGCCCGGGTCATCGGCGGCGCCCGCCGCATGGTGCGCATCGAGCCCGACCCGGACCGCCTGCGCTCAGCGGGCATGTCCCTGGCCGAACTGCAGCCGGCCCTCCAGAGCGCCGAAGCCCAGCTGCCCGCCGGGGCCCTGGTGGACCACAACCGCCGCACCAGCCTCGAAGCCACCGGGTTCGTCCTGGAGGCCCGGGAGCTGAACCGCCTCGTGGTCGGCGTGCGCAACCAGAAGCCCGTCTACCTCGCCGACGTGGCCAAGGTCACCGACGGTCCCGATCCCGAACCTCCGGTGGTGCTCTACGGCGAGCATGGCTCCCTGGAGAACGCCGTCACCGTGACCCTCTCCAAGCGCGCCGGCGCCAACGCCACCGCCCTCTCCCACCTGGCCCTCGAGAAGGTGGAAGCCCTGCGCGGCAACCTCGTGCCCCGGTCCATGAAGGTGGACGTCACCCGGGACTACGGCGAGACCGCCGGCGACAAGTCCAACGAGCTCATCGAGCACCTCCTCATCGCCACCCTCTCCGTGATCGCCCTCATCATGCTCGCCATGGGCTGGCGCTCGGCGGTGGTGGTGGGCGTGGCGGTGCCGGTGACCCTGGCCCTCACCCTGCTCCTCACCTACCTCCTGGGCTATACCCTCAACCGGGTGACGCTCTTCGCACTGATCTTCTCCATCGGCATCCTTGTGGACGACGCCATCGTGGTGGT
>DBME01000293.1:2874-3269 GCA_002298155.1 Holophagaceae bacterium UBA706
GCCATCCTCCCCATGGCCTTCGTGCGGGGCCTCATGGGCCCCTACATGCGGCCCATCCCCGTTGGCGCCAGCCTGGCCATGCTCTTCAGCCTCGCCATCGCCTTCGTCATCAGCCCCTGGGCCTCGCTGAAGATCTTCCGCAAGGAAGCTCATCTCCCTGAAACCGACGAGAGCGGCCTGCACCCCGCCACACCCGAGAACGCCCCGCCTGAGCCGGACCACGCCGATGACGAGCCCAAGGGCCCCGCNNCCTCTACCGGCGCATCATGCGCGCCCTCCTCACCAGCGGCAAGGTGCGCCTGGGCTTCTTCATCGGCGTTCTTGTCCTCCTGGGCGGCGCCATGGCCCTGGTGGGCACGGGCGTGGTCAAGGTCAAGATGCTGCCCTTCGACAAC
>DBME01000346.1 GCA_002298155.1 Holophagaceae bacterium UBA706
CGTGGCGCCCACCACCATGTACACCACCCAGGCCACAGTGAGCCAGCCCCTCTTCTACTGGGGCAAGTTGGGCACCGCGGTGCGCGTCGCCAAGATGGGCCACCAGGAAGCGAGCTACGCCTACACCACCGCCGAGCTGGACACCCTGCACGGCGCCGCCAAGGCCTACATCGGCGTCCTGGCCGCCCAGGCGGAGCTGGAGGTCGTGCAGACCCGCCTCCGCACCGCCGAGCAGTTCCTCAATGACGTGAAGTCCAAGCTGGAGGCCCAGACGGCCACGGAGCTGGACCGCCTGCGGGCCGAGAGCGAATACCTGGCCGTGGTGCCCGAGAACCTCCAGGCCGAGGCCAACTACAAGCGGGCCATGGAGCTCCTCAACGGCGCCCTGGGCCTGGATCCCCGCACCCCCCTGCAGCTGAACGATCCCGGCTCGCCCGCCACGGCCCTGCCCCTGTCCACCGCCGAGCGCAGCGAGATCGCCCAGTTCCGGCAGCAGGAGCAGATGTACCAGGCCAACGACCAGATCATCAAATCGGACCTCCGGCCCAAGTTCGACTTCAACGCCTCCTACGGCTACCAGGCCGGACGCACCAGCAACCTCTTCCGCGAGCCGTACGACACCTGGAAGGTGAACGTGACCATGCGCTTCCCCGTCTTCGACGGCCTGCGCACCTCCGGAAAGCGCGCCCAGAACCGGGCCCAGCTGGAGCAGGTCACCCAGGCACGGGTGGACAAGGAACGGGCCATCGCCGTGGAGAAGAGCACCGCCGAGCGCGAGATGCAGAAGGCCATCGCCTTCGACGCCGCCGCCCGCAAGGCCTACGACGCCGCCCTGGAGGCCCTGCGCAACAGCCGGGACGCCTTCGACCAGGGGCTCATCACCTCCCTGGACCTCCTGCAGGCCGAACGCACCGAGCGCCAGATGGAAAGCCAGCGCCGCCGCGCGCAGCTCGGCATCTGGACCGCCCTCTTCGACTACCGCCGCTCCTGCGGCCTCCCGCCCCTTTGATCCGCCGGCCCGCCACGAGGTAACCCATGAGCAACAGCAAAACCATCCTCATCTCCACCGTCTGCGTCGGCCTCATCGCCGGTTCCATCGGCGTGCACCAGTATCGCAAGCATGCGGAAATCGTCCGCCAGCGCGCCCACAAGACCGAAGCGCTGGTCCCCGTGACGCTCCTGGCGGTGGAAAACCACACCTTCCGAGGTTCCATCCCCTTCACCGGCACCCTGCTCGCCGTCAACCGCGCCGAACTCAAGGCCGAAGTATCCGGCCGGGTCACCCGCGTGGCCGTGCAGGAAGGCGACCACGTCGGCGCCGGCTCCCTGCTGTCCACCCAGGACGAGGATGATCTCCTCCTGTCCGTCCAGGCCGCCGAGGCCCAGCTGGCCCAGGCCCAGGCCCAGGCCCAGCAGGCCCGCCGGGACAACGACCGCGCCCAGAGCCTCCTGGAGAAGCGCAGCGTCACCCGCCAGTCCGCCCAGCTCGCCGAGACCAACTTCAACGCGGCCATGGCCATGGTCCGGGCCGCGGAAAGCAACCTCGGCCTTGCCAAGAGCCGCCTGCGCAAGTCCCGCATCACCGCCCCCTTCGCCGGGGAAGTGGCCCAGCGTCTGGTCCAGCCCGGCGAGATGCTCAGCCCGGGCCAGACCGCCTTCACCGTGGTGGACAACCGCAAGCTGGAGATCCAGGCCGACCTCCCCGCCGAGACCATCGCGCACATCAAGCCCGGCATGCGCGCCTCCTTCCGCATCGCGGGCATCGACCAGCCCTTCGTGGCCACCCTCACCCAGGTGAGCGGCTCGGTCATGCAGGACGGCCGGACCCTGCGGGTCCGCCTGGAAGTGCCCAACACCGACGGCCGGCTCAAGAGCGGCCTGTTCGCCGAGGGCGAGATCCTGGGCGACGGCGAGGACGCACGCCCCGCCCTGCCCTCCTCCATCCTCACCACCGTGGGCCGCGACGCCGACGTCTTCGTGGCCGAGAACGGCACGGCCCGGCGCAGGCGCGTCCTGGTGGGCCAGGATCAGGGCGGCTGGCGCCCCGTGGACGGCCTTCCCGCGGGCACCCAGGTGGTGGCCCAGGGCCGGGACCTGGTGACCGACGGCACCCGCCTCCAGGTCATCCAGCCCCTCTCCACCGAAAAGGGGAAGTGAGCCATGTTCCTTTCAGACCTTTCCATCAAGAGGCCCGTCCTCACCACCTGCGTCATGCTGGCCCTGGTGGTCCTGGGCCTGTTCTCCATCAAGGGCCTGGGCCTCGACAGCTTCCCCAAGATCGACATGCCCGTGGTCACCGTGAGCGTCATCTATCCCGGCGCCAGCCCTGACGCCGTGGAGCAGGACGTCGTCAAGAAGATCGAGGAGGCCGTCAACCCCATCGAGAAGGTCCGCGAGATCAGCTCCACCAGCCAGGACGGCGTGGGCACCGTCACCATCGAGTTCGAGATCGAGCGCGATGTGGACAAGGCCCTGGACGATGTCCGCTCCAAGGTGGGCCAGATCCGGCGCAACCTCCCCGACACCATCAAGGAACCCATCATCCAGAAGTTCGATCCGGCCCAGCTGCCGGTGCTCTCCCTGGTCCTGAAGCCCGACGCCAAGCACGCCACCATGCCCAGCAGCGAGCTCACCCGCATCGCGGACGAGTTCCTCAAGCGGCGCCTGGAGAACATCCCCGGCGTGGGCAAGGCCGAGGTGGTGGGCGGTTCCACCCGCAACATCCTCGTCCAGGTGGACCCCCAGAAGCTCGAATCCCTTGGCCTCACCCTGCCCCAGGTCATGACCGCCCTGGGCCAGGACACCATGGCCGTCCCCAGCGGCAACCTCCTCAACGCCAATCGTGAGATCAGCGTGCGGGTCGACGCCAAGGCCCGGCGCGTGGAGGACTTCAAGGGCGTCATCGTGGGCAACCAGAAGGGCCGCCCCATCGAGCTGTGGGAAGTGGCCACCGTGGTGGACGGCATCAAGGAGAAGCGCACCCTGGCCCGCATGGACGGCCAGGACGCCGTCGCCCTGGAAATCCAGAAGCAGATCGGCGGCAATACCGTTTCCATGGTCCATTCCGTCGACGCCGCGGTGGCGAAGCTGAAGCCCGACCTGGAAAAGCTGGGCGTCATCATCGTGAAGGCCAAGGACAACTCCAAGTTCATCAACGACTCCGTCGACGACGTGGTGGTGTCCATCGTCCTGGGCGGCATCCTGACCGTCATCATCGTCTTCTACTTCCTGAAGAGCTGGCGCTCCACCATCATCACCAGCCTCACCCTGCCGGTGTCCGTGATCAGCACCTTCACCATCATGAAGGCGCTGGACTTCACCCTGAACACCATGACCCTCATGGCCATCTCCCTGGCCATCGGCATCCTCATCGACGACGCCATCGTGGTGCGGGAGAACATCACCCGCCACGCTGAGATGGGCAAGGACCACATCACGGCCGCCCGGGAGGGCACCGCCGAGATCGGTCCGGCCGTCATCGCCACCACCCTCTCCATCCTGGCCGTGTTCATTCCCGTGGCCTTCATGGGCGGCATCGTGGGCCGGTTCTTCTTCTCCTTCGGCATCACGGTGGCTTTCGCCGTGGCCGTGTCGCTCTTCGTGAGCTTCACGCTGGACCCCATGCTCAGCGCCGTGTGGCCCGACCCCGAGCACGAGAAGGGCTACCAGGAATCCCACCACGGCCATCGCCGCTTCATCATGAAGACCGTGGACTGGTTCAACGACAAGCTGGACGGCTGGGAGACGGCCTACAAGAACGCCATCACCTGGGCCATGAACCACCGCTTCACCGTGATGGGCATCGGTCTCGGCAGCCTCGTCGTCGCCTTCATGCTCATGCCCCTCCTGGGCGGCGACTTCATGCCCGACTACGACCGGGGCGACTTCCAGGTGGGCTTCAAGATCGAGGCCGGCGCCAGCCTGGCGGCTTCCCGGCACAAGGCCGAGGAGCTGGAGAACATCATCCGCATGCTCCCTGACGGCTCGAAGGAGAACCCGGAGATCGAACACGTCTACACCACCATCGGCACCGGGCTCAACGGCACCATCACCGAAGGCACCATCTACGTGAAGCTCCACGAAGGCAAGCGCCGGGACATGATGTACATCCGCCGCGAGCTCCGGGACCGTTTCCGCAGCGTGGCCGGCGCCGAAACCGACATCTCCGCCGTCTCGGACTTCGGCGACAGCAAGCCCATCGCCCTGGCCGTCATGAGCCCCGACCGCCGCAGCATGGAGCAGGCCGAACCCATCGTCCTGGACCTCCTGCGGGGCCTTGACGGCGTCGTGGACGTCACCAGCAGCCGCGACAAGGGCAAGCCCGAACTCCGGGTGGCCGTGGATCGCCGCCGAGCTTCCGACCTGGGGGTCTCCCCCATGGCCGTGGCCAACCTGGTCAGGCCCATGGTGGACGGCGTGGACGTGGCGAAGTACGAGGACCCCGCCAGCGGCGAGCAGTACGACGTCACCGTGCGCCTCTCGGACATCAACCGCTCCCGGGGCGACCAGCTGGAGTCCATGACCGTCGGCTCCACCAAGAAGGACAAGGCCGGCAACAACATGCAGATCAAGCTGAGCAACGTGGCCCGATTCGAGGAGACCACGGCGCCCGCCAAGCTGCAGCGCCGGGCCCTCCAGGCCCAGATCCTAATCACAACGAACAAGGAAGGCCGCACCCTCAACGAGGTGGTGGCCGACGCCAACAAGAAGCTCGACGCCTTGAAGAAGGCCGGGACCCTCCCCCAGGGCGTGGACGTGGCCTTCACCGGCTCGGCCCGCAACAACAAGGAGACCGCCGGCTACATGGGCACCGCGATGCTCATGGCCGTGGCCTTCATCTACTTCGTGCTCGCCAGCCAATTCGAGAGCTTCAAGCTCCCCATCACCATCATGCTCAGCCTTCCGCTGTCCATGGTGGGCCTGGTGGTGATGCTCCTGATCACGGGCGATCCCCAGAGCATGATGACCAGCATCGGCCTGATCCTGCTCATGGGTCTGGTGACCAAGAACGCCATCCTGCTGGTGGACCGCGCCCTGCAGAACATCCGCGAGCACGGCATGAGCCGCAAGGACGCCCTCATCGAGGCGGGCACCACCCGGCTGCGGCCCATCCTCATGACCAGCTTCGCCATGGTGGGCGGCATGCTCCCCCTGTTCCTGGCCATCGGCGCCGGCGCCCAGATGCGCGCCCCCATGGCCCGTGCGGTGGTGGGCGGCATCATCACCTCCACCCTCCTGACCCTCATCGTCATTCCGGTGTTCTTCGACCTGCTGGA
>DBME01000234.1 GCA_002298155.1 Holophagaceae bacterium UBA706
CAGTTCGACAAGACCTTCCCCACCCTGGACTGCGCCGCCTGCATCCTCACGCCCAAGATGGTGGCCGTGGACCAGCACGACAACATCGAGCTCATGACCTGGTCCGAAGTGGAGGAGGTCTCCGGCAGGCCCGGCGCCTTCCGGGTCAAGGTGCGCAAGAAGGCCCGCTACGTGGACCTCGACGCCTGCGTGGCCTGCAACGACTGCTCCGCCATCTGCCCCCAGTCCACGGAGAGCGAGTTCGACAGCTCCATCTCCATGCGCAAGGCCATCTACATCCCCTTCCCCCAGGCGATCCCCAATGCGTTCGTGGTGGACGCCCAGACCTGCACCTACCTCCAGTCCGGCGGCACCAAGTGCGGGGCCTGCCTCAAGAAGTGCTCCAAGGAGGCCATCCACTTCGACGACAAGGACGAGATCGTGGAGATCGAGGTGGGCAACATCGTGCTCGCCACGGGCTACGACGTCTTCGACGCCCGGCGCATGGACCGTTACGGCTACGGCACCTTCCCCAACGTGATAACGGCCCTGGAGTTCGAGCGGCTCACCAACGCCTCCGGCCCCACCGGCGGGACGATCGTCATGAAGAGCCGGAAGCCGAACAAGCGCACCAAGCAGGAGGAGTGGGTCTTCGACGCGGAAGGGCCGAAGCCGAAGAGCGTGGCCATCGTCCACTGCGTGGGAAGCCGGGACCGCAACTACAACCCCTACTGCTCCCGCGTCTGCTGCATGTATTCCCTGAAGTTCGCCCACCTGGTCAAGGAGAAGCTCCCGGACGCCAAGTGCTACGAGTTCTACATCGACATGCGGGCCTTCGGCAAGGGCTACGAGGAGTTCTTCGAGCGCATCAAGGAGGAGGGCATCCACGTCGTGCGGGGCCGTTCCGCCAAGGTCAGGGAGGTCGACGGCCAGCTCTTCCTCCGGGGCGAGGACATCGTGGACGAGAAGATCCTGGAGATGCCCGTGGACATGGTGCTCCTCGCCGTGGGCCTCGAACCCGACAAGAGCTCCTGCGGCCTGGGCACGATGCTGGGCCTGCCCATGGACGAAGGCGGCTGGTTCCAGGAATCCGACTACAACACCGACCCCACCGGCACGGCCCGGGGCGGCGTCTACGTGGCCGGCGTCTGCCAGGGCCCCAAGGACATCCCCGACACGGTCGCCCAGGCCTCCTCGGTGGCCGCCGAGATCCTGAAGAGCATCCTGCGCCAGCAGGGCAGCGAATCCCAGGGCGACGTCTCCCTGGCCTCCATCGAGAATCTTGCCCGCCAGATGGCGGAGATCTGAGCAGAGGGAGAACACCATGGCTGTCCAAGCAGATCCCCGACTCGTGGCCGAACTGGAAACCTACGGCGCCCAGGACGTGCTCAAGTGCTACCACTGCGGCAACTGCACCGCGGTCTGCCCCTTCTCGAAGGAACCCTTCATCTTTCCCCGCAAGTCCATGCGTTACCTCCAGATGGGCCTTCGCGAGAAGCTGAAGTCCAACCTGGAACCCTGGCTCTGCTACTACTGCGGCGAATGCTCCGAGCAGTGCCCCCGGGAGGCGGAGCCCGGCGAGACGATGATGAGCATGCGCCGGTGGCTCACGGCCCAGTACGACTTCACGGGCATCTCCAACCTCCTGTACCGCTCCTGGTACATGGAGCTCCTGGGCATCGTCATCCTGGCCGCGGCCACGGGGCTGGGCTTCTACGCTTATGGCACCGCCCACGGCAGCATCCACGTCTACGATGGGGCAAACGCCTTCCTGCCCTCCTCCTTCATCCATGCCTTCGACTGGACCATGGGGAGCATCCTGGGGACCTTCCTCCTCATCAACTGCCTCCGCATGTGGTGGATCACCATGGGCCGGGATCCGCGGGTAAAGGTGACCCCGGCCATGTACGCCCGGCGGGCATGGCTGCTGCTCCTGCACTTCTTCACCCAGAAGCGCTACAGCGAATGCGACCGCAAAGGCCCCTGGCGGCATCACATCGTCCTCATGCTCAGCTACGTGACCATGCTCGTGCTCATCATGGGCTTCCTGCCGCTGGTGCAGGCCGGCCCCAAGGTCAACTGGTGGGTCCACGCCCTGGGCTACGCGGCTACGGCGGGTCTCCTGGTCACCGTGGCCATGGCCCTCCTCGGACGGGTGAGGAAGACGCGGACCCACTACAAGCACTCCCACGAGACCGACTGGATCTTCCTGATCATGCTGTTCTACGTGGCCCTCACGGGGATCCTGCAGCACGTCTGCCATCGCCTCGGCAGCCCCTACGCCGCCAACGTCCTCTACCTGGCCCACCTCATGGGCGTGGTTCCCATGCTGGTGCTCGAAGTGCCCTTCAGCAAGTGGGCGCACATGTGCTACCGGCCCCTCGCCATGTATTTCTCGCACCTCCAGATCGACGCCCTTGAAGCCCAGGGGCGCGACGTCGCCGAAACCCTGCCGGCCTGACGGAGAGCATCATGGAAAACCACAAGATCGGCGTCTATGTCTGCAACTGCGGCACCAACATCAACAAGGTGGTGGATTGCGAGTCCGTCGCCAGCCACGCCCTGGACCAGCCCGGTGTGGTGTGCGCGAAGAGCTACAAGTACATGTGCTCCAATCCCGGCCAGGAGATGATCATCAAGGACATCAAGGAGCAGGGCCTGAATCGCGTGGTGATCTCGGCCTGCAGCCCCCGGATGCACGAGACGACTTTCCGTGGCGCCCTCTCCAAGGCGGGCATCAATCCCTATTTCCTGGAGATGGCCAATATCCGCGAGCAGTGCTCCTGGGTCCACACGGACCTCCGGGCCGCCACCGACAAGGCCATGGACCTCACCCGGGGCGCCGTGCGCCGCGTGGTCCACCACGAGGCCCTGGAGAAGCGCTTCGTGGACATGTGTCCGGTCACCCTGGTCCTGGGTGGTGGCATCACGGGCATGTCCGCGGCCCTCGAGCTGGCCGAGTCCGGCAACCTGGTCTATCTGGTCGAGAAGACCGGGGCCCTGGGCGGCAACCTGGCCCGGGTCGACCTCACCGCCCCCTACCTGGATTCCGCCCGGGACCTCATCCGCGAGCGCATCCTTCGGGTCAAGGCCAACCCGAACATCACCGTGTTCCTTGACTCCCGGCTGGACACCCTGGACGGCTACGTGGGCAACTTCAAGACCATGATCCAGACCCCCACCGGGGAGAAGGTGCCCGTGGACGTGGGAAGCGTGGTGGTGGCCACGGGGTACAAGCCCTTCGACCCCACACCCGTGAAGGCCTTCGGCTACGGAACGAATCCCGACGTCATCACCAGCTTCGAATTCGAGAAGATGCTGCGCTCGGGCAACATCGTCACCTCCAAGGGCAAGCCGCCCAGGTACGTGACGATCATCCACTGCGTGGGCAGCCGTTCCGAGGAGTTCCATCCCTACTGCTCCCGGGTCTGCTGCATGACCGCCCTGAAGTACGGCCAGGAGGTGAAGTCGGCCCTGCCCGAAGCCTTCGTGTACGACCTGTACATCGACATGCACGCCTTCGGGAAGGGCTGCGAGGACTTCTACAAGCAGGCCTCGACCATCCGCACCATCTTCCTGATGTACCAGAAGAACACCTCGCCCCAGCTCCTGCCCGCGGGTCCCAAGGACGACTGCGGAATGCTCCTGCGGGTCGACGACCGGCTCTGCGGCGAGGAGGTGGACATCCCCACGGACCTGGTCGTCCTCATGGTGGGCATGGAGGCGCGGGAGGACAGCGCCGAAGTGGCCCGCCTGGTGAACATCAGCCGGGACCGTGACGGCTGGTTCATCGAGAGCCACCCCAAGCTGGACCCCGTAGCCACGACCACCGAGGGCGTCTACATCGCCGGCTGCTGCCAGTCCCCCAAGGACATCAACGAGTCCGTCGCCCAGGCCCGGGCAGCCTCGGCCCGCATCATGGCCAAGATCGCCAAGGGACGCCTGGAGGTCGACGCGGTGTTCGCCGAAGTGACCCAGGACGACTGCTCCGGGTGCCGGGTCTGCAACGACCTCTGCCCCTACAGCGCCATCGAGTTCGACCCGGACGCCAGGAAGAGCTCGGTTATCAGCGCCAAGTGCAAGGCCTGCGGGGCCTGCGTCACCGCCTGCCCCTCGGCGGCCATCAAGGGCAGGCATTTCACCGATGAACAGATCTTCGCGCAGATCGAGGGGGTGCTCTGATGGCAGGCTTCGAACCAAAGATCGTCGGCTTCCTCTGCAACTGGTGCTCCTACACCGGCGCCGACCTAGCCGGCACCAGCCGCATCAAGTACGCCGCCAACCTGCGGGTGATCCGCACCATGTGCAGCGCCCGCATCGACCCCACCTTCATCCTCAAGGCCCTGCTTGAAGGCGCCGACGGCGTCCTCATCTGCGGCTGCCATCCTGGCGACTGCCATTACGTGGAGGGGAACTACAAGGCCATGCGCCGCTACCCCCTCCTGAAGCGCCTGCTGGACGACTACGGCATCGAGAACGAGCGCGTGCAGCTCGAGTGGGTCAGCGCCAGCGAAGGCAAGCGCTTCGCCGAGGTGGTGGACAACATGACCGAGCAGATCAAGGCCCTGGGACCCTGCAAGGTCCGCACGTCCCTGGCCTTCGACATGGCCGAGAGGTGAGCATGGAAACCGCGACCAGGAAACTTCAGATCGCCCTCTACTGGGGCGCCGCCTGCGGCGGCTGCGACGTGGCCGTGCTGGACACCAACGAGTTCATCCTCGACGTGGCGGCGGTGGCGGACATCCGCATGTGGCCCATCGCCATGGACGGCAAGTACAAGGATATCGAGGCCATGGAGGACGGCGAGCTGGACCTCGTCATCTTCAACGGCGCCGTGCGTAATTCGGAGAACGAATACGTCGCCAAGCTCCTTCGCCGCAAGGCCAAGGTCATGGTCGCCTTCGGGTCCTGCGCCCACATCGGGGGCATCCCGGGCCTGGCCAACCAGTTCAGCAAGGAGGAGATCTTCGACCGGGCCTACCTGGACAACCCGTCCATCGAGCCCGGCAACCGCACCGTGCCCCTGCCCGAATGCCAGGTGGAGGCGGGGACCCTGGACATCCCATACGCCTACAAGCGCGTCTACAAGCTCGACGACATCGTCCCCATCGACTACTACGTGCCGGGGTGCCCCCCGCTGCCGGCCCAGATCAAGGCCGTCCTGCTGGCGGTGGTTACCGGCAAACTCCCCGCGCGGGGCTCCGTGGTGGGCGCCAGCCACCGCACGGTGAACGACGACTGCAAGCGCACCCGCGCCGAACGCAAGATCAAGAAGTTCTACCGTCCCTGGCAGATCCTCCAGGACCAGAGCGTCTGCCTCCTGGAGCAGGGCATCGTGTGCTGCGGCAGCGCCACCCGGTCGGGTTGCGGCGTGCGCTGTCCCAACAGCGGCATGCCCTGCCGCGGGTGCTACGGCCCCGCCCCCAACGTCAAGGACCAGGGCGCCAAGATCGTCAGCGCCCTGGCCTCCATCGTGGACAGCAAGGACCCCGAAGAGATCGACCGGATCCTCGCCGACATTCCCGACATCATGGGCTACGCCTACCGCTTCGGCCTGCCGGCGTCCATGCTCCAGAGGAGGATGTGACCATGTCCCGCAGCATCAAGATCGACCCCATCACGCGCCTGGAAGGCCACGGCAAGATCGAGATCTTCCTGGACGACGACGGCGCCGTGAGCGACTGCTACTTCCAGATTCCCGAACTGCGGGGCTTCGAGCGCTTCGTGGTGGGCCGGCCCATCGAGGAGCTTCCCCGCATCGTCACGCGCATCTGCGGCGTGTGCCCGGCCAGCCACCACATGGCCAGCGCCAAGGCCGTGGACGGCTGCTTCGGCAACGAAGTGGCGCCCCTGGCCCGCAAGCTCAGGGAGATGTACTACCAGGCCCATTACATCCACAGCCACATCGCCCATTTCTACGCCCTGGCCGCCCCCGACTTCGTCTGCGGGCCCGATTGCGATCCCGCGACCCGCAACATCCTGGGCGTGGTGGCCAAGGTGGGCCTCGAGATCGGCGGCGCCGTGATCAAGGCCCGGGCCATGGCCCAGGACATCCAGACCATCCTGGGCGGCCGCAGCACCCACGTGGTGTGGTGCCTCCCGGGAGGCGTCTCCAAGGGCTTGTCCAGGGAGGAGCTGGAGCGCATCAAGCCCATGGCGGCGGAGCTCTACGATTTCACCCTCTTCAGCCTGAAGCTCTTCCGGGACGTGGTCCTGGGCAACCCCGCCTACGTGGACCTCATCCTCAACGGCCCCTACACCCTCAACGTCCACAACATGGGCCTCGTGGACGAGAACAACGCCCCCAACTTCTACGACGGCAAGGTCCGGGTCATGGACTACGAGGGCAACGAGATCTGCAAGTACAGCCCCAACGAGTACAACCAGTTCGTGGCCGAACACGTGGAGCCCTGGACCTACCTGAAGTTCCCCTACCTCAAGCAGCGGGGATGGAAGGGCTTCACCGAGGGCATCGATTCCAGCCTGTACTGCGCCACGCCCCTGGCCCGCCTCAACGTGGCGGACCGCATGGCGACCCCCCGGGCCCAGGAGGCCTTCGAGGAGATGTTCGCCACCCTGGGCCAGAAGCCCTGCCGGGCCCTGCTGGCCCAGCACTGGGCCCGGCTGGTGGAGATGGTCCAGAACGCCGAGGTCCTGCTGAACTACTGCAACGATCCGGAGATCACCGGTCCGGAGTTCCGCGTCGTTCCCCAGCGGATCACGGGGGAAGGCGTGGGCATCGTGGAGGCCATGCGGGGAACCCTCACNNGCCCACCACTACACCTGCGACGAGAAGGGCATCTGCACCTCCGCCAACCTCATTGTGGGAACCACCAACAACAACGCGCCCATCCAGATGGTCACCAAGAAGGTGGCCCAGGCCCTCATCAAGCCGGGCGTGGAAGTCACCGAACCTGTGCTGAACATGGTGGAGATGGCCTTCCGGGCCTTCGATCCCTGCTACAGCTGCGCGACCCACACCCTGCCGGGCCAGATGCCCCTGGAGGCCCACATCCACCAGGGCGGCCAGCTGGTGAAGACCCTGCGGAAGAACCTGTGAGACCCGNNAGGAGGCCCACGTCTACCAGGGCGGACAACTCGTCAAGACGCTCCGGAAGAACCTGTGATCCCCGAACGCACCCTCATCGTCGGCATGGGCAACCCCATCCTCCGGGATGACGCCGTGGGCATCCGCCTCGCCACCGACCTGATGGGGCGGCTGGGGCTCGAGGAGGGGGTGCGCATCGGGCCCGGCGGCATCCTGCCGGGCATCCACATCCTCCCGGAGTGCTCCCTGGGGGGCTTGACCCTGGTGGAACTGATGGCGGGCTTCGACCGCGTGGTGGTGCTGGATTCCATCGCCACCCGCGGCGGGGTGCCGGGGGACTGGCACTTCTTTTCCGCCGGGGCCCTCCGGCAGACCATGAACCTCAGCAATGTCCACGACGCCAACTTCGCCACGGCGCTGGAATTGGGACGCCGCATGGGTTTCCACCTGCCCGCGGACGACGGGATCCTGATCTTCGCCGTGGAGGTGGAGGACACCCTCACCTTCGACACGTCCATGAGCCCCTGCATGGAGGCCACCTATCCAGCCTATTCGGAGGGCATTTTCGGGGAGCTCGCCCGGGTCATGCCGGATACCCTTGTGGGCATGCGGCCGGAGGTGGAATGCACGAGATGAGCCTGATGGCGGGCATGCTGGAGATCATCGAGGACACCGCCCGGCAGGAGGGCTTCGCGCGGGTGGAGCGCGTCATCCTCGAGATCGGGCGCCTCTCCGGCGTGGAGGCCGAGGCCATGCGTTTCGCCTTCGACGTGGGAACCCACGGCTCGGTGGCCCAGGGCGCCGAACTGGTGATCCAGGAGACCCCGGGGAAGGGCCGTTGCCCCGCCTGCGGCAGGAACTCCCCCCTGGCGGCCTTCTATGACGCCTGCCCCCATTGTGGCCGCTACCCCATGGAGGTCCTCGCCGGCAGGGAAATGAGGATCCTCTCACTGGATGTGGAGTAGGCCATGTGCATCGGTCTTCCCGGCAGGATCCTGGACACCGGCGACGGTGATTTCCACCTGGGCCGGGTAATCTTCGGCGACGTGGAGAAGGCGGTGAGCCTCGCCCTGGTTCCCGATGCCCAGGTGGGCGACTATGTGCTGGTGAACATGGGCACGGCGGTGCACACCATGACCGAGGCCGAGGCCCTGGAGGTCATGGAGCTTCTGGAGGACTTCGCGGCGAGCCAGGAGGAGCGGCCTGGGCGAAGCGTGGGACTGGCGGGGTTGGCCCCGGATCGGCCCCATCACGAACTTCCGTAACCATACGGGCGGAGGTCGCAGGAACCCACGGCAGGTGACCCGGTCCATCAGGGCATGGGGGGTGAGCCGCTGCCCGGAGTTCGTGTTGGCCGATTTGGGGCCTTTGGTAACCGGGCATGAAAATATTGAATTAAATCATTATTTGATTCAATACATATACAATTCAATAAAAACTTATAACTGACTGGCTTGTGTTCTTGAAAAACCTATAATTTAGTGCTTAAGCTCAAGCATTCGGAAGGAACGTATATTTTTAGTAGTCTAGCGGTGTTTGCTGTTTAATTGAATGAAATTTATCGACCTGATGTTACATATTCGATTTCAGACTGTCCATTTGAAGCGATAGTGCACGAAATCCATCTCGAAAAGGAGGAACTATGCCACAAGTTGGTGGCCACCTGATTATTGCGGATAAAGTCTGCGAAAAACTCGGTAATCCGCCAGAAATAACAAAGTACCTGCCTGCCTTCAGGCTGGGGGCCATCGGCCCGGACCTGACCTTCTTCCTGTTTGATCCTCCGGGCACGTCCGCCGTGCTCAACGAAGTGCTTGAAATTTACCGTTCCATCCATGCGCTCAAAGTCACCCTGGGAGAAATCGCGAGCAGGCTCGCCGGTCCTGTGGAAGAGTTGGCTGACTGGTTCACCGGAGGCGTTTCAACGGAAATCGTGAACGCGGTCGGACTGGGCAGGAATGCGTTGGTTAGGACCTTCGCCCTCGGCCTGATCCCCGGGACATCGCCGGAGGTGCCGAATCCCTTCGCAGGGCTGAATATTCCCGGCATTCCCAATGGTCCCACCATGACGGTTCATGCTGCGGACCTGTCCAGAATCTTCAGGCGTTTCGGCCATCCCTACACCTCGGATCCTGGGTACAAGGATCCGGAGCCGGTAGGGAACTACCGGAACTGGTGGTGGACGGACGTCCTCCACTACCGCCGGACAGGGGCCTTCGCATCCGCCCTGCTGGAAGGCGCGGCCAGCAACCACACACGGGCTTTCGCAAAGGGCTACGCGACCCATCTGGCAGCGGATGTTTGCGGCCATGCCTACGTCAACGGGGTGGTCGGCGGGCCATACCGCAATCATGTTTACCGCCACATGGTGGTCGAGAACATCATCGACACGTGGCTGTGGAACCACCATCGAGGCGAGGACCTAACCAAGGCCAGGCTGGACCAAAAGGTCCGGATGGATGGTGGTGGATTCTCGCAAATCCGTGACCTCCTGCTCAGGACGATGACCCAGGTCTATACGCAGCATGGCATCGTCCCCAAGCATTATCTGAATTCCATCCCCGAGCCGGGCGACCTCGATCGTGCATACGATTCCTTGCTGGAATTCATGGATCTTTCGACGAATATGGACCTGGAACGGCCTGTGCCGCCACCCTGCAGCTTCGGGGATGTCCTGATCGAGATCGCAGGTCATCTCCAGACCACGCTGGTACATATTGGTGAGCAATTCGACCACCATAATTCTTGGTGGGAATGGATACTTGCTCCGTTCCTGGGCGGCGCATGGTCCCTGGTTTTCCTGCTCGAGGTCTTCACCCTGCCCTCCGAGATCGTACTGAGGTTGGGTACGGACGACCTTCGATGGCTCATCTACCTCGGCGAACTATCGTTGTACGGTGCGATCTGTGAGGCGAGGTGGCAGCTTGCCCTGGCAGGTTGGGGCAAACCCTCGAGCGAGGACCTTACGCGTGCTTATGCGCAGGCTTGCGTCCATCTTCCGGGTCCCAGGGCCGGGGGGGGAGGATTCCGCTGCTATCCCCAGGCCGCGGTGGACCACCAGGTCCAAGGCTTCTGGCTTGCGGACCCCGGGTTTTCGCCGGACACCGTCGAGGAGACCCTGCCTGGCCGCCGTCCTTCCGCGGAATGCTGCCCGTACCCGCGGTTGGCTGACCCTTCGGTATTCGTGGATGGGCCATCCTATTCGACCCCGGATGACGCCGCCCTCCGGCGCCTGGCGGATTCGGACACCCTTCCCGAAACCCTCGCCCTGGAGCGGGGAACCTGCATGCGCAGCCAGTTCGGCAATGCCAGTGACTTTGCGGTGATGCTCCTCAACGGGCAGTTCCCATTTTCCTCCTTCGATCTGGATGCGGACCAAGGGTACGGGTTCATGAGCTGGCAGGGGCCGCCTCCCGCCTACGAACCCGCCCTGTGCTCACTGTGAACCCTTCGAGGAGATACCATGCCATCCTACTCATTCTCAACCCTGGATCACTCCGGCAAGCCCACCCAGGTGGGAGAAGACGTCTTCACCAGGCTATCCATCGCGAACTGCGAACATGACGAGGGTGTCCGTCCCCTCGGATGTGGGTGCTGCGGCTGGCTCAGTCCGGCCCTCCAGTTCAGGCAGTTCCCCCCTGCCATGGGGGTCCCGAACGAAATCATTGTCACCGTGAGGAATTTCGGCAGCTCCGACGCGACCGGGGTGCTGCTCGAGGCCGCATACAACATCTGGGTCGGCAACGAGGCCGAAGGGATGGTCCCCATTACCGCACTGCCCATACCCATCGTCCCGCTCCTGGGGGCCGTCGAGGTAGCGTTCCCATGGACACCGCCGGATGCCGATTCCACCCATGCCTGCATCCATGCCAGGGTATTGGACGCATACAGCATGCTCCATTACACCCTAAGGAGCACATCCTGGGACAGCACCGTGAATCCCCAGGTGGGGAACAGGAATGTGACCCTTGTGCCCATCACGGACAGTACCGAAGCGGTCGTCGTATCCTACCGGGCCCGGAATTTCAACAAGGCAGCCGGTATCACGGCCAGGACCTTGGTCACCGAAATGGACTCCCGGACGCAGTTCCGTGACGTTCTCCAGCGGCATCCGCTTCCTTTCGTTCCTGAATCGCTGATCCCGAAAGCCCTTGAAGGGTTGAACGTCCAACGCCCCGGACTGGCGATGGGGGTCCCTCGAGGGGCCTCACCGGTGGATGGGAGCTTGCTGTCGGGCGGCCTGCGGCAGCCAAGGGTCTCCCCGGAAGGCTTGTGGCCCGCCTCTGAGATCCCCGCGAAATTTGTCCACGGACGGTTCGGATTTGATGTGGAGGATGCCCTGTCCGGGGGCGCATTGGAATCCCTCACGCGCGGGTATGTCCGGCTTGACGCGCGGCCGCTCCTCTCGGTCTGCAGTCTTCAAGACTTCACGCTCAAGGCTGGAGTGGAGAGGGCGATCCGGCTGGTTATTCCAAAGGAGCAGTTTCCGCCGCCCGGGCAGCGGAAATGCTTTCGGGTTCAGTATCAGAAGGGAACGAGCAGGCCCGTGGAGCATTTTGTCTATCTTTCCAGGTGAACGCCTGGGGCCCATGGAGTCTAGAACTCGAGCGGATGCCCGCTGGGGGACACCCGAGGCCGGGGCCCACCAGCATCCGGCACATGCCCATGGATCCCCGAACGCACCCTCTTCGTCGGAATGGGCAATCCCATCCTCCAGGATGACGCCGTGGACCATGATACTTTTTCCCCATCCCCGCGTCGCCAACGGGTTCTGATCGCGTGGGCCGGTTTGTCCAGGTCTTGATTAAATATTAAAATAACTTATGTTTGTGCGCATTCAGACGGTTGCCGGCCTCCAGCCGGGGACTCCGGGGAACTGTGTGGGAGGCCCCACGCAACCGGGCGGCGCCCGGATGCTTGGAGGTCCCCATGGCTGACCGCCGGATCCATTCGCGTCCCGTTTCCGAACTCTTCTCCCCGGACCGCCGTTCAGGGGCAGGCGAACGCAAGCATCGCGCTCGCATGATCCGTCGGCTGACGGAGGACATGCGTCTCATCTGGGCGCGCCACACCATCGTGCCCCAGGCGGCCTTCAAGGCCCGTCGCCGCCCGCCGGTCCGGATCTGACCGGGGGGCGGATCATGGACTCCCCGGAGAGGCACATCGCCCTGGCCCTGGTGCTCGGTCGGCTGGAAGGCGCCCTGGCCGTGATCCAGGGCCTGGAACACAAGGTCTTCGGAGTCACGGACCAGGACCACCGGGACCTGGAGCCGAAGCTGCAGGACGTCACCGCGGCGCTCTCGGAGGCCATCCGGACCGTGGTCAACATGCTTCCGGAAGGGGAACCGGTAATCCGCCGAGGAAACTGAGGATTCCTGGAGCCGCCTGTCGGATTTGAACCGACGACCTTTCGCTTACAAGGCGAGTGCTCTACCCCTGAGCTAAGGCGGCCCGGACAGCCAGTATAGCCGCAGCCGCCGTTTGGGAACCGACGGCGCCTGTGGCATGATGCCAGCGCGGTCCCGGCGCCGCGTCCTGACTGGGTTCCACCGGGGATGACATCCTGCCCGGGGGGAATCCGCCATGGTCCTGCGTCTGGTTCTTGTTCTCGCCCTTTGCGGCACCGCGGGGCTTCGCGCGGCGATCCCCGCCGACCCGTCCCTTGAGGAACTCAATGCGGCCTTCCGGACCGCCTACGCCCAGGCGCGCTACGGGGCCGCGGACCGCCTGGGGCCCGTCCTGGTGATGACCGGCGACAAGCTCGTCCTCCTCCGGGACCAGGTCCAGGTGGCCGAGGCGCTGGTGCGGCCTCCGGCCTTCCACCGGCTCAAGGCCCTGGCCCATGTGCCCCTCGCCATCCGGCTGGCGGCGAAGCCCTGGGTGGACCGGCCCCTGGAACCCGCGGGGGTGGCGGCC
>DBME01000236.1 GCA_002298155.1 Holophagaceae bacterium UBA706
ACCCGCGAGCCCGCCATGAACCCCACCCGATCCTTCACCCTCCGCAGCGCCCTGGCCCTGTTGACCGGCGTCCTGGCCCTGGCTCAGGGAGCCCCGGCCCCCGTGCCCTTCGCCGAGAACCCCATCGTCTACTTCCTGATGACGGACCGGTTCGTCAACGGCGACCCCACCAACGACAACAGCTACGGACGCAAGCGCGAGGCCCTGCCCAAGGACGATGTGGGCACCTTCCACGGGGGCGACCTGCGGGGCGTCACCCAGAAGCTGCGGGAAGGCTGGTTCACCAAGCTGGGCGTGAACGCCATCTGGATCACGGCCCCCTACGAGCAGATCCACGGCTGGGTGCAGGGCGGCGAGAAGGCCTTCAAGCACTACGCCTACCATGGCTACTACGCCCTGGACTACACCACCCTGGACAAGAACATGGGCACCCCGGCCGACCTGAAGGAGATGGTCGACACGGCCCACGCCCAGGGCATCCGGGTCATCTTCGACATCGTCATGAACCACCCCGGCTACCTGGACCTCCAGACCGCCCGCGACCTGCACATCGACGTGCTCTGGCCGGACTCCGAGAAGGCCAACATCCGCACGTACCATAACTACATCGACTACAACAGCTTCAAGTTCGGGGACTGGTGGGGCAGGGCGTGGGTGCGTGCCGGCCTCCCGGGCTACATCGACGGCGGCCACGACGACCTCACGAGCCAGATCGCCTTCCTCCCCGATTTCCGCACCGAGAGCACCGAGGCCGTCACCCTGCCCAAGTTCCTCAAGGAGAAGCCCGACACCCGGGCCAAGGACCTGCCCAACACCACCGTGCGGGGCTACCTCATCACCTGGCTCACGGACTGGGTGCGCGAATATGGCATCGACGGCTTCCGCTGCGACACCGTCAAGCACGTGGAACCCGAAGCCTGGGCCCAGCTCAAGGCCGAAGCAAACAAGGCCCTGGCAGCGTGGAAGGCCGCGCACCCCACGGGCAAGATCGACGACGCCCCCTTCTGGATGGTGGGCGAATACTGGGGCGTGGGCCCCGGCATGCACAAGCTCCATGGCTTCGGCTTCGACGCCATGATCAACTTCGACTTCCAGGGCGAGGAGGGCAGGTTCGGCAAGCCCGAGAAGCTCTTCGCGGAATACGCGAAGGTCCAGGCCGGCAAGCCCGCCCACATGCTCAACTACCTCTCCTCCCACGACACCCGTCTCTTCGACCGGGACAGGCTCGCCGAAGGCGGCGCGGCCCTGCTCCTGGCCCCCGGCGGCGTGCAGATCTTCTACGGGGACGAGACGGGCCGGCCCGAGGGCTTCCAGCCCCGCGGCGACCCCCAGCAGGCCACCCGCTCCGACATGAACTGGGCGACCATGGACGCCAAGCTCCTGGAGCACTGGCGCAAGCTGGGCACCTTCCGCTCGCGCCACGTGGCCCTGGCCCGGGGCGAGCACAAGCAGCTCAACGCCTCCCCCTACGCCTTCAGCCGCATCGACGCCTCCGGCGACCGGGTGGTGGTGGCCATGGGGGCCAAGGGCGAGGTCGTGATTCCCGTGGGCGATGTCTTCAAGGACGGGGACACCCTCCGGGACGCCTACACCGGCCGTGAAGCCGTGGTCGCCGGCGGAACCGTGAAACTGCAGGCCGAAACCTACGTTCTCCTGGAACGGATCGTCAAGTAAGGAGCGCCGGACATGGCCAAGAAACTACCGCAAGTCGCCTACTTCTGCATGGAATACGCCCTCCAGAGCGGCTTCAAGATCTACTCGGGCGGCCTGGGCATCCTCGCCGGGGACTACTTCAAGGGCGTCAAGGACTATGGCTTCCCCATGGTCGGCATCGGCATCCGCTGGAAGCAGGGCTACGGCGAGCAGATGGTGGATCCCGGCACCGGCAAGGTCTACGACGCCTACCGCATCGGCGAGCATGGGTTCCTCCAGGACACCGGCGTGACCGTCAAGGTCGAGATCAAGGGCCGGGACGTCCTGATCAAGGTCTGGAAGGTCGAGAGCTTCGGGGTGAACACCCTCTACCTTCTTGACACCGACATCGAGGGCAACGACGGCGAGGCCCGCTGGATCACGGGCCAGCTCTACGGCTGGTTCGGCGAGGAGCGCGTGGCCCAGGAGATGGTGCTGGGCATCGGCGGCGTCCGGGCCCTCCAGGCCCTGAAGATCAAGCCCGACGTCTACCACTTCAACGAAGGCCACGCCCTCTTCGCCGGCTTCGAGCTCATGCGCCGGCGCATGGTGCGGGGCGCGTCCTTCCTGGAGGCCCTGGCCAAGACCCGGGAGGAGGTGGTCTTCACCACCCACACGCCCATCGTGCAGGGCAACGAATCCCACCCCATCGACCGGTTCATGTACATGGGCGCCAACCTCGGCCTCACCCGCGCGCAGCTGGCCAAGCTGGGGGGCTCGCCCTTCAACATGACCGTGGGCGCCCTGCGCCTGTCCCGCATCGCCAACGCCGTGGCCGACCTGCACCGGGTCACCGCCAACAAGATGTGGAAGAAGGTCAAGGGCAGGTGCGAAATCATCGGCATCACCAACGCCATCCACCTGGGCACCTGGGTCGACGCGAAGATGCTGGACCTGGCCGCGGCCTGCGACGGCTCCAAGCGCAAGAAGGAGGCCCTCTGGGCCCGCCACATGGAGAACAAGCGCAAGCTCATCGCCTTCGTGGAGGCCCGCAACGGCGTCAAGCTCGACCCCGACGCCCTGCTCATCGGCTTCTCCCGGCGCGCCGCTCCCTACAAGCGGTCCAACTTCATCTTCACCGAGCGCAAGTTCATCGAGCCCCTCCTCAAGGAAGGCAAGCTCCAGATCGTCTTCTCCGGCAAGGCGCACCCCCTGGACGACAACGGCAAGGCGATCGTGGAGGACATCCTGGAGATGAGCCGCCGGTATCCCGGCCGGGTGGTCTTCCTGGAGAACTACGACATGGAGATCGGGGCCATGCTGACGCGCGGTTCCGACGTCTGGCTCAACAATCCCCGCCGTCCCAAGGAGGCCTCCGGCACCTCCGGCATGAAGGCCGCCATGAACGGCGTGCTCAACCTGTCCATTCTCGATGGCTGGTGGCCCGAGGCCTGCCGGCACGGCGAGAACGGGTGGCAGTTCGGCGACGGCTTCGAAAGCGCCAAGGAGCCCGTGCTGGACAAGCACGATTTCCAGGCCTTCAAGAAGGTCCTCTCCGAGGAGGTCCTGCCCACCTACTACGGCCGGCGGGAGCAGTGGCTCGACATGATGGTCAACAGCATCCAGGACACCCGGGACGCCTTCGGGGTCAAGCGGATGCTCGACGAATACTACGATCGGATGTACATCCGTCCCTAAGCCATAGGAGGCCCCCGTGGCCAGATTGTCCGGAATTGCGCTCAGTGCGGTCATGCTGCTGGTCCTGGCCGGCTGCGGCGGGGGAGGGGGCGGCGGCGGCCTCTCCACGGATGCCGACCCCAACCAGACCCCCGCGGTGGACGCCTCCTACCACAACGTCCCCAGCACGCCCCTGGGCGCCATCGTGGAAGGCTCCAAGGTCACGTTCAACTTCTGGAACGCCACGGCATCCTCCGTCACGGTGAACCTCTACGCGAACTGGAACGATCCCCTGGCCACGCCGGCCGCCACCATCGCCCTCACCAAGGGCGCCGGGGGCATCTGGACCAGCGGGTCGGTCAACCTTCCCGCCCAGAACTTCTACGTGTACAAGGTCGGCGACCTCTACATGCTGGACCCCTACGCGCGGTCCATGGCCCAGTGGGTGGGCGGAGCCAGTTCCATCCCCGGCGACAGCACCGGCAAGGCCGCCATCCTGGACCCCTCCCTCACCGGCCCCGACGGCGGCTGGACGCCCTACACGGGTTCGTCCTACTACTTCGACGGCTCCAAGATGAAGGCCACGGACGGCGTCACCGCCGCCCCCTACGCCTACGCCTCGAACCGGGACGCGATCATCTACGAGGCCGGCGTGCGCGACCTCACCGTCGACCCCGCCTTGTCCGGGTTCGCCGCGGGTCACACCTGGGGCACCTTCAAGGCCCTGGTGGACATGCTGCCCCACATCCAGAAGCTGGGCGTCACCCACATCCAGCTGCTCTGCCCCCTGGAGAACTTCTACTACGACCAGTCCCATAACAACGTGCGGGAGATGGACACCGCCAAGGTGGGCGGCGCCAACTACAACTGGGGCTATGACCCCCAGAGCTACTTCACGCCCTCCGGCATGTATTCCGCCGCCCCCCTCACGCCCGAGGCTCGCATCAACGAGCTCAAGACCCTCGTGAACGAGATCCACAAGGCGGGCATGGGCGTGATCCTGGACGTGGTCTACAACCACACCGCCAACGACAGCATCCTCAGCTACAACGCCAACGGCGGCTACTTCTACCGCGACTCCAGCAAGAACGGGGCCGGCAGCCATGACGTTCGGACCGAGCACAAGATGACGCGCAAGCTCATCGTCGATTCCGTCAACCAGTGGGTGACCAGCTACCGGGTGGACGGCTTCCGCTTCGACCTCATGGGCGTCCTGGACACCGAGACCGTCAAGGCCGCCTACGCCGCCGCCACCGCCGCCAACCCGAAGACCATCTTCATTGGGGAAGGCTGGAACGGCTTCTTCAACGGTTCCGGATCCGACTACATGGGCACCAGCATCAGCGGCAGCGACCAGACCCACGTGGCCGCCTTCACGGGCCTCAACGTCGGCATGTTCTCGGACAGCTACCGCCAGATCTTCAAGAACGGCTACCCCAACGACGGCGCCACGGCCTTCCTCACCGGCACCTCCCAGGACATCGGCGGCCTGTTCTCCAACGTCTCGGGCAAGCCCACGAACTTCGCCGCCCCCTCCACCAACAACGTGGTCAACTACCTCACCTGCCACGACAACCTCTGCTACTACGACGTCCTCTCCCTGGCCACCCGCACCGCCAAGACCCAGGACGCCGTGATCCTCCAGCGCGCCAAGGTGGGCTACGCGATCCTCCTCACCTCCCAGGGCACCGCCTTCCTCCACGCCGGGGACGAGATGTTCCGCACCAAGGAGACCACGGCCGTCTCCGGCACCACCAACACCAAGTCCAACGGCGGCCGCGTCTTCGTAGACAACTCGTACAACTCCTCGGACGCCATCAACATGGTGGCCTGGTCCACGGTCTACTCCGGTAACCCCATCGCCGGCGGCTTCAGCAACTACGCCGTCTCCGCCAACGGGTACCAGCTCTACGCCTACACCCAGGGCCTCATCGCCATCCGCAAGAGCACCAACGCCTTCCGCCTGCCCGACGTCTCCATCACCGGCGGCCTCGTCTCCATCCCGCCCACCAGCGGCGGCGGCAACGTCCTGGCCTTCGGGTACAAGGCGATCTCGGCGGATTCCACCGGCACCTACTACGTCCTCCACAACGCCGACACCGTCGCCCATTCCTTCACGGTGGACGCCAGCCTCACCGCCGCCCTCCTCCTGGCGGACGGCGCCACCGCGGGCCTGACCCCCATCACCTCCTCCACGACCGTGACCCTGAGCGCGGACGGCAAGACCGTGACGGTGGCCCCCCTGACATCCGCGATCTTCAAACTGTAATCCCGATCACCAGGGAACCTATTCCCTATTCCCTTCCTGCTTTTCTCAGCGATCCTCAGCACCCTCAGCGATTGATTTTTTGTGCAAGGTTGCTTCCGCGCATTTAATTCCCGCGCCGCAGCAACCTTCACAAAAAATAAATCGCTGAGGGTGCTGAGGTCTCGCTGAGGGTCGCTGAGAAAGGAAAAAAGAAATGAAATTGATTATTTTTGAGCCTACCGGATGGGAGCGGCGGTGGCTGTGCCGGGTGGTGGGAAGCGCACCAGCAGCTCTTATTTCTTCATGCACTTCAAGCAAACAGACGAGCTACTCAATTGGGACTGTCCTGGTCCGGTTTCCGCTATAATATTCTTCGCCCTGGGGCGTTTTCGATCTCCAGGGCGTTTTATTTTGGAGCCTTCATTGCGGCAGGATTTCCATCTGGTGAGGTTCTTCAGGGAGCAGGCCGTGGCCCGTTGCGCCAAGGTCGCGATGCGGGCCTACGGCGACGGCGTGCAGTTCACCTGGGCCGAGGTGGGCGAACGCATGGACCTCATCGCCCGCGGCCTCATGGCCCTTGGGCACCGCTCCTGTGAAATGGTCGGCCTCTGCGGCCGGAACATGCCCGAATGGACCCAGGCCGACCTGGGCATCCTGGCGGCCCGGGGCGTCCCGGTTCCGCTCTACCCCACGAGCAATGCGGAACAGGCCCGCTTCATCCTCCGCGACGCGGGCATCCGCATCCTCTTCGCCGGGGAACAGACCCAGGTGGACCTCGGTATCGAGCTCCTGGACCAGGGTGAGATCACGCATCTGATCGCCCTGGACGCCACCGTGGACCTTCGGGGCCGGGAGGGCGTCATCGCCTTCCAGGACCTCCTCCGCCTGGGGGCGGATCCCGCCCTGGAGGCGCCCTTCCTCAGCCGCCTGGAAGAACTGCGGCCGGAGGATCTCTTCACCCTGGTGTACACCTCCGGCACCACCGGTGACCCCAAGGGCGTCATGCTCGACCACGCCAACATCGCGTCGGCCATGCACCTCCATGACCTCCGCCTGGCGGTCACGCCGGACGACGTCTCCATGTGCATGCTGCCCCTGTGCCACATCTTCGAGCGCGCCTGGACCTTCTATGTGCTCTACCGCGGCGCCCTGAACGTGTACCTGCGGGATCCCCAGACCGTCGTGAAGGCCATCGGCGAGGTGCGCCCGACCCTCATGTGCTCGGTGCCCCGGGTCTATGAGAAGGCCTACGCCGGCATCCAGGCCCGCATGGGCAAGGCCGCCTGGCCCATGCGCAAGCTCTTCAACTGGTCCATGGGTGTCGCCCTGGCCGTCACCCGTCTTCAGATCGCCGGCCGGCGTCCGGGGCTGGGCCTGCGGGTCCGGCACCGCGTGGCCGACAAGCTGGTGCTCTCCAAGCTGCGCGGGCTCTTCGGCGGGCGCTGCCGCTTCCTGCCGGTGGCGGGCGCGAGCCTGGCCGACGACGTGAACCTCTTCTTCCAGGCGGTGGGCCTCAAGCTCAAGTACGGCTACGGCCTGTCCGAGACCTGCGCCACCGTGTCCTGCTGGGAGGACGGCTCCATGCCCCTTGGCACCATCGGACGCCCCCTCGAGGGGATCGAGGTGAAGCTGGGCGAGGAGAACGAGCTCCTGGTCAAGGGCCCCACCATCATGCGCGGCTACTACAACCGCCCCGAGGACACCGCCAAGGTCATGACCGCCGACGGATTCCTGCGCACCGGCGACGCCGGGGCCATGGACGCCCAGGGCAACCTCATCTTCACCGAGCGCATCAAGGAGCTCATGAAGACCTCAAACGGCCAGTATGTCGCGCCCCAGCGGGTGGAAGGGACCCTGGCCAAGGACGCCTACATCGAGCAGGTGGCCATCATCGCCGACAGCCGCAACTTCGTCTCGGCCCTCATCGTGCCCTACTTCGACCGCCTGGAGGAGTTCGCCCGGGAGAAGGGTCTCACCTACCGCAACCCCTCCGAGCTCCTGCGCCACAGCAAGGTGGTGGAGTTCTTCGAGTCCCGCATCCTGGAGCTCCAGAAGGGACTGGCCAAGTACGAGCAGGTCAAGAAGTTCACCCTTCTCTCCCGGCCCTTCTCCATGGACCTGGGCGAGATCACCCCCACCCTCAAGCTCCGCCGGAAGTCCATCGAGAAGGCCTTCCGCAAGGAGATCGAGGCGATGTACGCCGCTCTACCGGGTCTTCCGCGGACGCCTAAGGCCGGGAGCTGACCGCAGGCCCGTGGCCTCGTCCACGTCGTCGATCCACCCTGCCCGCGCCTCGGGGAAGGCATCGGCGTAGGGGACGTAGGGCTTGATGTCCAGCACGGGCGTGCCGTCCAGAAGGTCCACGCCGCGCAGCCGCAAGGTGCGGCCATCCACCCCGGCCAGTTCCACCGCCGAGAGGCCGATGGCGTTGGGCCGGTGGGGGGAGCGGGTGGCGAACACCCCGCGTTTCACCCGGGGTCCCCGGGGCGGGCGGACCGTGGGGGCCCACCCCTCGCTGCGGTGCAGCACGAAGACCACCCAGATCCGTTCGAAGCCCTCCAGGTCGCGCAGCGTCTCCTCGGGGAGCCCGGGGTCCAGTTCCAGGACGGCCTCGTCCAGGGCCCCGGTCCCGGGCTGCACCGTGGGCTGGTGGGGCGCATCGATGCGCTGGGTGTAGGGGGACCGGATGAACCCGATGGGTGCGAAGGACCAGGTCTGGAGCGGATCAGCCATCCAGGCAGCGTAGCGCGGTTTTCCATTGGATGGGAAAGGCCGCATGGTATCGTCACGGTTCTGGGGGATGCATGAACGCTCGGCGATGGGTACTGCCCCTGGTGGCCGTCGCGGCCCAGGCCCAGGGGGTCACGGAGAACGAGCGGCTGGTGCAGCTCTCCGCCGTGCTGGTCACGGGCACGGGCTACACCCGGGCGGAGAAGGTCCGCGCCATCAACGAGATCAGCGACATGCGGACCACCAGCGGCCTGGCCGCGGGCATGCTCTTCGACCGCGCCAACATCCGCTTCGAGGAGGACGAAATGGTGCGGGAGGCCGCCGCCCTCGGCCTGCGCAACACCTGCGNNGAACCGCATGTACGCCCTGCGCTTGGTGCGCATCGCCGACCCGGCCGTGGAGCCCTCACCCCGGGTGCGCATCGCTGCCCTCAAGAGCCTCGCGGCCTTCCAGGTCGGCGAGGCCGCGTCCCGGGTCGCCGGCGCCACCGAGGCGTCGCGGGAGCCGGACGCGACGGTGCGCGCCGCGGCCAAGGAGCTGGTCCAGAAGGGGTTGGCTGCGGACTTGTATTAGGGGCCCCGCCGGAAGCACACTTACGGCATGGTTGACCTCGAGACGATCCTGACCCGGGCCCAGGGGGCCTTCGCGATCTGGGGCGGCACCCCGCGGGTGGCCCGGAGGTCCCTGCTCATGGCCTGGGAGGGGCACCTCCGGGGCGCGGCGGAGGAATTGGCCCTGCTGGTCACCCGGGAGATCGGCAAGCCCGTCACCCTGGCCCGCGGGGAGATCCAGCGCAGCCTCGCCACCCTCCAGGCCGCCGCCGAAGCCATGGCCACCTTCGGGGAGGAGGCCGTGCCCTACGACCTCATGGCCGGCGCCGCGGGTTGCCGGGCAACGCTGCGGCGCAGGCCCCGGGGCGTGGCCCTGGCCATCACCCCCTTCAACTTCCCCGTGAACCTCGTGCTGCACAAGCTCGCCCCCGCCCTGGGCGCGGGGTGCGCGGTGGTGTGGAAGCCGTGCCCCCAGGCGCCGCTGACCTCCCTCCTCCTGCTGGAGACCTTGCACGGCGCCCTCCTGGGCGAAGGGGCCCCCGAGCATCTGGTGCAGATGGCCCAGGTGGAGCCCGCCCAGGCCGAGGCCCTGGCCCTGGATCCGCGGGTGGCCGCTGTGAGCTTCACGGGCAGCGAGAGGGTGGGCATGCGCCTGCGGTCCCTCCTGCCCGGCAAGCCCCTGGCCCTGGAACTGGGCGGC
>DBME01000060.1 GCA_002298155.1 Holophagaceae bacterium UBA706
AGAAAAAGCCTATCGCCGAGGCGCCGAGGGACCGAGGATCGCCGAGGAAAAGATCAAATACTTGATTCCAGTTTGGTTATCGTTTTGTCGCTTCCGGCAGGTCCAGGCCCAGGGTTCCCCCTGGGTTCATGATGCCGCCCGGGTCCAGATGGGCCTTGATGGCGCGCAGGAGATCCATTTGGGCGGCGCCCAGCTGGCCTTCCAGCCAGGGCGCGGTCATGCGCCCGATGCCGTGGTGGTGGCTCAGGGCGGCGCCGTGGCCGCGGATGGCGTCGAGGATGCCGGCCTGGTAGGCCAGGTACTCCTCCCGGGAATCCATGCGGGCGATGAAGATGAAATAGAGGTTCGCCCCCTGGGGATAGCAGTGGGACATGTGGGTCATGCAGATGGTGCCTGGGCGGGACTTGCAGTGGGCGCGCACCTCGCGGTGGACCCGTTCCAGGTTGTCCCAGGTGACGGAGCACTCCAGGGTGTCGGTCATGATGCCGAAGTCCTGGAGGTCCTCACGGAGATAAGGATCCCGGAACCGACCGTGCTCCCAGGAGCGCGTGACCAGACCGGTGGTGGAGGTGGCGCCGAACCGGCGGGCGATGCGCCCCACCTGGCGGCGCACGTTGCGGGCGTAGCCCTTCTCCCCGTCGGTGGAGCCCAGCAGGAGGCAACGCTGGCCGGGCTTGAGGCCCCGCAGACCCAGGATGGCGTCCACGGCGGGGTTCTCCACGCCGTAGAGCTTGAGGGCCACGTCGGTCTCCTCGGGGTCCGACAAACGGAACACGGAAGGCTTGCCGGCTTCGCTCTGGAGGATTTCGCGCACGGCGGCGCAGGCCGAGGACCAGTCCCGGAACATGTAGCTGTAGCGGAGACGGTTGCCGGGCAGGTGCCGGAAGATCCGCAGGGTCACTTCGGTGAGGATCCCGAAGGCGCCCTCGCTGCCCAGGAGGATCTGGTCCACGTCCGGCCCGGTGGCCGCGGCAGGGAAGTCGCCGGTGCGCAGGACGCCGGCGGGGGTCACGAAGGACTGGGAGAGGACCAGGTCCTCGATCTTGCCGTAGTAGGTGGAGTTCTGGCCCGCGCCCCGGGTCACCGCCCAGCCGCCCACGGTGGAGAATTCGAAGGACTGGGGGAAATGCCCGCAGGTGTAGCGCCGAGATGCCCCGAAGAGCTCCGGCGCCGCCTGGAGGATGCGCTCCAGCTCGGGGCCGTACATGCCGGCCTCGACCGTGATGGTCTGGTCGATTTCGTTGAAGGCGACGACCTTGGCCATGTGGCGCGTGAGGTCCAGGGACACGCCGCCCCGGGGGCATTCCAGGCCGCGGGTCACGGAGGAGCCGCCGCCCCGGGCCACCACGGGGACGCCCTCGCGGGCGCAGAAAGCCACGATGCGCTCCACCTCGTGGCGGTTGCGCGGGTAGAGGACGGCGTCGGGGAGGTTCTCCACGATGCCTTCTCGCAGCCGCATGAGGTCGAGCATGGTCTTGCCGTAGGCGACGCGCAGGCGCTCGTAGCCGTCGACGCAGACGCCCCCCTCGCCGAGCATCGCGCGCAGGGCGTCCAGGACGGAGTCCGGCAGGCGCTGGGGGCAGGGGAATTCGGCGGGGGCCTCGCCGGTGCGGGAGGGCGCCTTGAAGTCGCTCTGCTCCATGCCGAAGGTGCTGCGCATGAGGCGCGTGAGGCGGGCGTTGGGATGCTTGAATTCGCCGGGGTCGCCCCACTTGAGGAGGGCGCGCCAGGAACCCGCCGGCGGAGGGACATTGATCCAGGGGGGCTGGAGGTCGGGGGCGGGCGTCATGGGTTCAGCCTTCCTCAGGGCGCTCGTCGGAGGCCCGTTCCGGATAGTTCACGATGGACCGGATCTCCCGGTAGAGGGGCTTGAGGCGCTTGTACAGCTTGCGGTAGACCTTGCGGTAGAGCTTGTCGTAGAGGTCGGCCCGCCCGGGGTCGGGTGTGTAGGTGTGGACGTGGCGCACCATGGCGGCCACGGCCTCGGGGATGCCCGGGTAGAGGCCCACGCCCGCCGCCGTGATGGCCGCCGCGCCCAGGCCGGCGGTCTCGAAGGTCTCGCCGGCGGTGAGGGGCCGGCCGAAGATGTCCGCGGTGAGCTGGCAGATCTCCCGGGACTGGGTGGCGCCGCCCGAAATGCCGATGCGGGTGATCTTGACGCCGGCGGCCTTCTCGATCTTCTCCAGGCCTTCCCGGAGCCCGAACCCGAGCCCCTCCAGGACGGAGCGGTAGAGGTAGCCGCGCGTGTGCACATCCCCGAAGCCGATCATGGCGCCCTTGGTGCCGGGCAGCTTGAGGCTGGGCCCCCAGTGGGGCAGGGTGAGCAGCCCCATGCAGCCGGCGGGCACGTCCCGCAGGAAGCGGTCCAGGATCGCCTCGGGGGCCACGCCGTGGGCGACGGCCTCCTGCACCTCCTGGGGGGCCAGCTCGCGCTTGAACCAGGAGATCATCCAGTAGCCCCGGAAGATCTCCACCTCAGGGTTGTAGTGCCCGTGCATGGCCGCGGGATAGGGCGGCATGAAGGTAATGGGCTCGAAGTAGCGGGACGAGGTGGTCTGCACCGTGGCGGTGGTGCCCAGGGAGAGGCTGGCCATGGTCTCGTCGACGCATCCGATGCCGATGGTCTCGGCGCCCTTGTCCGACGCGCAGGCGATGACGGGCATCCCTTCGGGGAGCCCGGTGGCCAGGGCGGCCTCCTGGGAGATGGTTCCCAGCAGGGCGCCCGCGGGCACCAGCTCGGGCAGCTTGGACAGCTCGATGGGGAAGAGCAGGGCCCCCAGCTCCCAGCGCTTGCACCAGCGCATCTTTTTATAGTTGAAGGGGATGTGGCCGATCTGGGAGGCGACGGAGTCCCGGTAGGCCCCCGTGAGGCGATGGTTCAGGAACCCCGACACCTGGAGGATCTTGACGGTGCGGTCCCAGATCTCGGGCTGGTTCTGGCGGACCCAGCTGGCCTTGCACTCCTTCTGGAGCTTCTGCACGGCTTCGAGCATGCCCACGATGCGGAAGGCGATCCGCTTGAACCAAACGGGCTTGTACACGGAGCGGGCCTTGCGGGTGTCCAGCCAGGTCAGGGCCGGCCGCAGCGGGCGGCCCTCCCGGTCCAGGAAGACGAGGGTATCCCGCTGCGTGGTCACGCCCACCCCCCGCACGCGGTCGAAGGCCTCGTGGGCCTCCAGCTTGAGGGTGCGCACGGCCTCGCACAGGCTCTTCCAGTAGAGCTCCGCGTCCTGCTCGGCCCAGCCCGGGCGGGAGACCTGGTACGGCTCGTACTCGATCTTGACCTTGTGGATCAGCGAGCCGTCCTTGGCGAAAAGCATGGCCCGGAGGCTCTGGGTGCCGCAGTCCAGCGTCAGGAGCGTGTCATCCATGGGATTCCTGCCCGAAAATGATGGTTTTGCCGATGTAGTCCAGGTAGCGGCTGGTCTCAAGGGCGGTGCGGCGTTCGTCCCAACCGTAGAAGGTTCCCATGACGGCCGCAACCTTGCCGGCGAGTTCGGCCTGCTGGAGGTGGGAGACCATCAGCTGCATCTCGGTGCGGCGCATCATGAGGTCCATGAGCGTGGGGGCGTTCTCGAAGGCCAGAATGTGGCGCACTTCGGCGGGGCAGTAGGGATGGCCTTCCAGGAAGGGGCGGCCCGAGGCGGGGTCGGCCTTGATCTCGGCCAGGATGGCGAAGGCGCCGTGGCCATACTGCTGGTGGAGGTGGCGCTGGAGCGCCTCGGGCGCGGCCCCGGCCAGGCCCAGGCCGGGCAGGGCGGCGGCGAAGGCTTCCCAGGTTATGCCGGCCTTGAAGGGGCGGCGGGAGAAGTGGCGGCGCTTCTCGGCCCCGCGCAGGGGGCGCAGGTAGCCCCGGCGGGAGCAGAGGGTCAGGAGCTCCCAGGCCATGATGCGGAAGGTGGTTAGCTTGCCGCCGGCGATGGTCACGAAGCCTGTGCCGGGATCCTTGATCACGTGGCGCCGGGAGACGGCGGAGGCCTCCACCCCCTCCTCCTTCACGAGGGGCCGGATGCCCGCGTAGGTGGAGAGGATGTCCTTGTAGGTGATATGGGCGTCGGGGAACTTGATGTTCACCGTGCGCAGGAGGTAGTCGGCGTCTTCGCGGGTGCAGAAGGGGGAATCGAGGCTTCCGTGGTAGTCGGTGTCGGTGGTGCCGATGAGCGAGATGCCGCCCCGGCGCAGCACGAAGAAGTTCCGGCCGTCATCCAGGGACCGCAGGATGAAGGCGTCCCGGTTCCCGAGGCGCTCGTTGGGGATGGCCAGGTGGACGCCCTTGGTGGGACGGATGGAAGGGCCTCCGGCGCCCACCTTTTCCAGGGTCTCGCCCGTCCAGATCCCGGTGGCGTTCACGACGCACCGGCCCTGGGCGATGAAGGTCGATCCCTCCAGGTGGTCCCGCAGGACCACGCCCTTGACCTTGCCGCCTTCCATGATCAGGCGCTCGGCCTCCACGTAGTTCAGGGCCACGGAACGCCCGCCGGTGAGGTCCCGGGCCTCCTTGATCACTTCCAGGGTCAGGCGCGCGTCGTCCACGTTGGCGTCGTAGTAGCGGCCCGCCAGCACCATGCCGTCGGTGCGCATGCGGGGCTCCACCTCGCCCAGCTGGGCCGGCGTGAGGATGCGGTGCCGGGGCAGCTTGAAACGGGTGAAGGTGTTGCCCAGGAGGTCGTACAGGAACAGGGCGGTCTTGACGGTGCGGGGGCTGTCCTTGCTGCCAAGGTAGGCGCAGTAGTTGAAGGCCAGGGGGCGCACCAGGTTGGGGAAGGCCGAGCAGAGCCAGTTGCGCTCGGTGGTGGACTCCCGAACCAGCGTCCACTCGTGCTGGGCCAGGTAGCGCATGCCACCATGGACCAGCTTGGAGGAGCGGGAGGAGGTGCCGAAGGCGAAGTCCTCCTTGTCCACCAGAAGGAAGGACATGCCCCGCATCGCCGCCTCCCGGGCCACGCCGGCGCCGGTGATGCCGCCGCCGATGATCACCAGGTCGAAGTCCCGGGTGCGGGCCTGCTCCAGGGCACCGGGACGGTCCAGGGCGCTCCAGGAGAGGCTCTTGCCCTCCACGTGGAAATCCTCGCCGCGCTGCCTCGTCATACGACCCCCTCGCCGGTCCTGCCGGGCAACTGGATGAATTCCAATGGATATAGATCGGTCCGCAAGGTGAAGCTCACCGCGTAGTAGACCTCGCGCTTGAGCACCAGGGCCCGCTCCACGCGGATGGCCTGACGGCTGTGGAGGGCCTTGGCGGCCTCCCGCTCCTCCTTGATGCGGAAATCCAGGGCATGGAAGCGGTTCTTCACCCGGTCGGGGGCCAGCCCATACGTACCGTTCATGAGGCCGTGGATGGAACCATTGAAATCCGCCGTCTCGATGCCCGGAAAATCGGATTCCCGGAAGTACGAGGTCTCCACCGCCAGCACGTCGGTGCGGACCAGGCGGAGCCGCTTGAGGTGGAAGACCCGGGGGGCGTCCTCGAAGAACGACCGCAGGAAGGCCGAGGGGATCTTCTCCGGCGCCAGCCAGCCCGATTCGAGAATGGTGTTGCGCACCGGGTGCCGGGTGCGGGCCAGTTCCTCGGTGATGGACAGGGCGCCGGACAGGGGGTTGAAGCTGAGGGGGGCCTCCACGAAGGTGCCCTTGCCGTGCATGCGGTAGATGAGGCCCTCGGCCTCCAGCATGCCCAGGGCCTTGCGCACGGTCTCCCGGCTCGCCTCGAAGATCTTCACCAGTTCGGGTTCGGAGGGCAGCTTCTCCTCCCAGACGCCCTCCGCGATGCGGGCGCGGATCTCCTCCCGGATGGAGGCGGCGAGGGTCTTCTTGAGCATGGCTGGACTCCGGACAACCTGTCTAGACAACAGATGTATAGACAAGTTAATCCCTTCCCCGAAACAGTCAACGGATTTCCGGGCCGGAGGCGTAGACTGCAGGCATGCGGCAACTGATCCAGCAGAACGGGAGGGTGGGCTACGGCTGTATTGACGAGCCTATCCTGTTCAATTACGAGGACTTCCCTCTTCGGACCTTCTTCGGGCGGAAGGTGGGCCGGTTGCGCCGCCGCCTGGCCCTGGGGAGCTTCACCTACCTGGGGATCCTGGGGGAGGGGTGGCTGGTGGGCCTGGCGGCGGTGCGGCTGGGCTATGCCGCCAACGTGTTCGGCTACTTCTTCGATTTCGCCACGGGGGAGTTCTGGGAGCATTCCGTCAAGGACCTCCCCGGACGACTCCACTTCCCCCTGGACCCCGACGAATGCTCCATCCAGTACGACGGAAGGACCTGCCGTCTGGACCTGGCCAAGTCCCACGCCCGGGAGACCCTGGAAGTGGAGGCCCGGTTCGGAGGCCGCCTGGAGATCAAGGGGCGGTTCCCCTTCGGCTTCGGCCTCGCGCCGCTGCGGGTGGTGAACCCGAGCTGCGGGGATCCCAACCGGTTCACCTTCACGGAGAAATGCTCGCCCCTGGTGCCGACCGAGCTGTCGGTGAAATTCGACGGTGCCGAGCGCTCCACGGACCCCGGCAAGGCCGCGGCACTTTCCGATTGGTCGGCGGGCTTCTTCAACCGGAACACCAACTGGCTCTGGTCCGCCTTCGCGGCGGTGCTGCCCGACGGCACGGCCGTAGGGGCCAACTTCGCCGCCCTGGTGAACGAGTCGTACTACCCGGAGAACGCCTTCTGGGTGGACGGCAGGCGGGTGCGGCTCGCCCAGGTGATCTTCGACTACGATCCGGAGGAACCCCGCCGGGAGGACTGGCGGGTGCATACCGAGGACGGGCAGGTGGAGCTGCGGTTCCGGCCCATGGGAGAGCGCGGGGAGCGGTCGCGGCTGCCGTTCCTGAAGGTGAACTTCAGGCAGTTCTTCGGGGAGTACACCGGCTGGCTCAAGGATGCGGGGGGGCGCTCGGTGCGGCTGGACAGGGTGCGGGGGGTGGCGGAGATACACCTTTCCGTGTGGTGATCGATTGGGGTGTCGGCAGGCCCGGCGCTCCATGAATTCGGGTGGGGGCTGACCCATTGCGGGCTGGTGCATTCGACGAACTGATCAAGCACAGAGCTCCACGGAGGCGCAGAGGACACAGGAAAGCTGCCAGGGGGTTGGCTTTCACACCACCCGGGGGATTGAGCGCCGACCCACCCCGCCCGGCCCCTGCTCGCTACGCTCGCCGAAGCTCTGCGAGCTTCGCGTCCATGGGGGGGGGTGGCCCTTCCGCATGCGAGCCTG
>DBME01000002.1:0-3770 GCA_002298155.1 Holophagaceae bacterium UBA706
GTGGTGTGCGTGTAGTAGCTGGTGACCTTGTTCAGGGCCACGGCCAGGAAGACGCCGATGAGGCAGGTGATGGCCGGGCGCATGTCCAGGTTGGGCACGCCGAAGCTGAACCAGGGGGCCAGGTTCTGGGGGTTGCCGCCGGGGAAGCCGGCCGCGGCCAGGGGGTTGCTCTGCAGGTACGCAGGCGTGAAGTGCAAGTAGAAGTAGCCGAGGATGAAGAAGCCGGCGACGGAGATCAGCGAACCGATCCAGAAGCCGCGGTGCACGCTCTTGAGGGCGGTGTCGGAGGTGTCCTCCTTGCCGGCCTTGACGGTGTAGGTGGAGATGATCGAACCCAGCACGCCGATGCCGCGCACCAGCAGGGGGAAGATGACGCCCTTGTGGCCGAAGGAGGCCATGCCGAGGATCATGGCGGCCACGATGGTCACTTCGTAGCTCTCGAAGATGTCGGCGGCCATGCCGGCGCAGTCGCCCACGTTGTCGCCGACGTTGTCGGCGATGGTGGCGGCGTTGCGCGGATCGTCTTCAGGGATGTCCTTCTCGATCTTGCCGACCAGGTCGGCGCCGACGTCAGCGGCCTTGGTGTAGATGCCGCCGCCCACGCGCATGAACAGCGCGAGGAGGGTGCCGCCGAAGCCGAAGCCCAGCAGGGCCTCGTAGGCGTGCACGCCGTAGATGATGAAGATCATCGTGCCGCCCAGGAGGCCGAGGCCGTCCGTGAGCATGCCGGTGACGGTGCCGGTGCGGTAGCCGAGCTGCATGGCCTCGCCGTAGCTGTGGCGGGCGGCGGCGGCGACGCGCAGGTTGCCGGTGGTGGCCAGGCGCATGCCCACGAAGCCCACGGCCCAGCTGAACAGGGAGCCCATGAGGAAGGCGCCGGCGCGGCCGAAGGCGAAGGTCTTGTCTTCGACGGTGAACCAGAGCACGACGGTGATGATGACGATCAGGGGGCCGATCTTCTTGAACTGGGCGGCCAGGTAGGCGTTGGAGCCCTCACGGACGGCCGCGGCCACTTCCTGCATCTTGGGGGTGCCTTCGTCGGCCTTGTTCACCTGCCGCATGAGCAGGATGGCGTAGAGCAGGCCGATGACGGCGATGCCCAGCACGAACATGAGGCCGATGCGCTCGGGGCTGGTGAACTCGCCGCTGGTCTTGTTGAACAGGGCGAAGTACTCGAAGGCCTTGTCCTTGGCCTCGGCGGCCACGGCGGAGGGAGCCGAAACCTGGCCCCAGGCGAAGGCCACGGCGAAGAAGCACATCATCACCGCCAGATAAATCCGGCGTGTCAGTGGTGTGAGCTTGAGTTTGTCCATCCAGGCATGCAGCATGGATACTCCTTTGAGAAAGGTGGAACAGAGCCCGGCCTGGGACCGGGGGCTATGGGGACTTGAAACCGGGGGTCAATCAGCACGTGAGTTTTCGGCCTCAGGCTACCACTCCGCCTCTCAAAGTCAACGTGGGATTGACATTCTGCATGCCCGCCACCCCCGGCGGGGGCGATATGCACTACCCTGTTAAGACATAGCCATTACCGAGGAATCCCATGTCCCGCCCCTGCCCCTGCGAAAGCAAGAAGACCTTCGACCGATGCTGCGAGCCCTTCGTGATGGGGCGGAGCCTGCCGGAAACCGCGGAGAAGCTCATGCGCAGCCGTTTCACCGCCTATTCCCTCGGCAAGGCCGACTACCTCGCTGCGACCACCTGCGCCGAGGAGCGCGCCAAGCTGGACGTGGAGGAGCTTGGGCAGTACTGCAAGGCCGTCAAGTGCATCTCCCTGCGCATCCTCAGCACCGAGGCCGGCGGCAAGGACGACGAGACCGGCACGGTGGTCTTCCACGCGAAGCTGATGATCAACGGCAAGCGCATGCTGCACCGGGAGAAGAGCCGGTTCGTGCGGGAAGAAGGGAAGTGGATGTACGTGGATGGCGATACCAACTAACTGCTTGAATAACAGCTAGGAAGGGACTGGACACGTGGTGTGGTGCCAAAGTCCCGAAGCCGGAGAAAACCCTTCTTCTGCTTTTCTCGGCGAGCCTCGGTTCCTCGGCGCCTCGGCGATAGGCTCTTTCTAGGGTGCTTCAGCGCATGTAATTTTTGCGCCAAATCATCCTAGAAAGGGCCTATCGCCGAGGCGCCGAGGAACCGAGGCTCGCCGAGAAAAGCATTGGAAGTCAGATGTTCTGACCAGACGCTATAGGTTGTTCTCCAGGAACTCCCACATTCCCTGGTACATGGCCCAAAGGTGCTGCTGCGCCCGCGGGCTGTGGTCGGAACCCGGCATGAGGACCAGCGGCGCGGTCTTGCCCGCCTTCTGCAGGGCATCCAGGAACTGCACCGAGTTCTGGAGATGCACGTTGCCGTCCAGGGTTCCGTGGATGAGCATCACCTTCCCGTGGAGGTTGGCGGCGGCCTTGATGGCGCTGGAGGCGTCGTAGCCGCCGGGGTTCTCCCGGGGCAGGCCCATGTAGCGCTCGGTGTAGACGGCGTCGTACAGGCGCCAGTCCGTGACGGGGGCGCCGATGATGCCGATCTTCCAGGCCTTGCTGTGGGTCATGGCGTAGGCGGTGAGGAAGCCGCCGTAGCTGTAGCCGTGCAGGGCGATGCGGCGCATGTCGGCCCAGCCCTGGGCCCGGAGCCATTCCAGGCCGTCCAGCTGGTCCTGGAGTTCCTGGGCGCCCAGGTTCTTGTAGACACCGTGGGCCGAGAGGCCCTTGCCCGAGGCGCTGCGGTTGTCGCAGACCCAGGTGACGATGCCCTGCTGGGCCAGGAACTGGAACCAGAGGTAGTAGCGGCTGTAGGCGTTGTGGACCAGGGGGGCGTTGGGGCCGCCGTAGACGAAGTGGAAGACGGGGTATTTCTTCGCGGGATCGAAGCCGGGGGGATAGACCAGCATGGTCTCCATGGGGAAGCCGTCCCGCGTCTTGACCTGCTGGAAGGTGACCTTGCCCTTGGCCAGGGCCTCGAAGGCCGGCGTGGTCCCGCTGGGGACCCGGCGCAGCACCACGCCTTCGCCATCGAGGTAGAGGTCCTGGGGCGGGGTCTCCACGTCGCTCCAGCGGTCGACGGCAGCGGTGAAGGTGCGGTTGAAGGAGAGGGCATGGGTGCCGGGAGCCTCGGTCAGCCTGCGCATGCGGGCGTTGGGGCCCTCCAGGTCGCAGCGGTAGGCGTCCAGCCCCACCGCGCCCCGCTGGGTGCCTTCGAAGAAGACGCGGCCGCCGGCCTCGTCCACGCCCAGAAGACGGCGGACGTCCCAGGGGCCTGCGGTGACGGGCCGGGCGGTGCGGCCCGCGGCGTCGTACAGGTAGAGGTGGCTGAACCCGGAACGGCTGGACTGCCACAGGAACCGGCCGTCCTTCAGGAAGCGGGGCAGGGGCAGGTGCTCCACCCAGGCGCGGCTGGCCTCATGGACCAANNCCGGCTCGTGGTCCCTTCGAAGACCCGGCAGTCCAGCCAGGTCTGCGTGCGGTCCGTGACATGCACCACCACGCGGCCCGCGGGATCGAAGCCCACCCGGGGCACCAGGAACTCCTGGCCCTGGTTGGGAAGGTCCAGCCAGGTGGACTGCCCTTCCAGGTTGGCCACGCCCACCCGCGCCAGGGGCAGGGGGTCCCCGGCCTTGGGATAGTTGCAGGGGACGGCCTTCTGGGGCTGGGTGCGGTCGTCCATGAGGGTGAACACGGGCACCTGGGATTCGTCCAGGCTCAGGTAGGCGATGCGCCGGGAATCCGGGGACCACCAGAAGCCCCGGAAATTGCCCCGCTCGTTGAAAT
>DBME01000002.1:3792-4050 GCA_002298155.1 Holophagaceae bacterium UBA706
TCTGCACGTCCTTGCCGGTGGCCAGTTCCACCGCGCGGATGTCGTTGCCGTCCAGGAAGGCCACCCAGGCTCCGTCGGGGCTGAAGGCGGGGGCGTCGCCGGTGCCCAGGCGGCGGGCGCCGCCGCCGGGCCGCACCAGGTAGAGGTCCGTCCCGCCCTGGACGACGAAGGCGTCCCGGTTCTCGTTCCAGATGAAGGGGCCCGCCAGGGCGCGGTTCTGGGCGGCGGCGTCCGCGCCGGCCGCGGCCAGGGCGACCG